>NZ_LZMI01000026.1:0-10527 GCF_001665475.1 Gordonia sp. 852002-51296_SCH5728562-b
TATCCACTGCTCGCGGACCCCGGGTTGCCATTCCCTAGCCTAACAACCGAATGACAATTAATGACTCAGGACACTAGGAATCCGAACGCGGTGTCTTCCGAGACCGTGATCGTGTCGTCGGTGCCCGAGCGGGCTTGGCGCAGTTTGGTGCGGGGTCGATGTCGGTCACGTGGTCTGGTTGGTGGATGCCATTCGGACCGTTACCTTGGATGGAATGCAGGCACGTCGACTTCTCGGTCCATTTTTTGGGGCCGTACTGGTCCTTTCTGGGTGTGGAGCGTTCGACTCAACCGACCTCGGCCCGCACGACCTAGACGAGGACCAGGCTCGGTCGGCCTTGTCCTCGCTGGGAGTCGACATTCCAGACGGGCTTACATTCGTCGCAGGCGTCGGGTATCCGCCAGGCTTTGTGGGTAGTACGTCGTATTACATGCGTTTCGACGCACATAGCTCAGCCGCTGCGGTTGTAGCGGCGCTGAACGAGAAGGGTGGACTGGGTAAAGCGCACAACATTGACTGTACGAGTCCTCTCCTTGCGAGTCCGTCGCTCCAGAAGATCGGACTGCAGTGTGCTGGAGTCGAGAGGGCATCGGTGACCCGCAACGACAACATGCCTGCGGGCGAAAGAGTCTCCATGGGTGCGGAAGCGATTGCCGTGGTCGACTATGGCTCGACAGCGCAGTTGTATGTGATCGCAGAGGGTACGTAAACATGGCCGCCCCGGGAGACAGTCCCCGGGTGCGCCCGTGGAGCTGAGCAGCAGCCAGAAACGAGCCATAGCCTCGACGAGTCCCTGGCTGAATCGCCCCAGGTCTGTCCCGCCCTCCAGGCGGGTACTCGATAGCGGTTGCATCTCGCCGGGCTGATGGTGCGAGTCGAGCTCAAGCGTGGCAACAGTGACTTCATCGAGTGGACGGGCCGCTGTCGAGGTCGGACGCCGCAACGACATCTTCTAATGAACGAAGGCATGCGTGTCGCGTCGCGCATTGCCCTCTACCGCACGAAACGACGTCCTCGTCGTGCAGTGTCCGATTACCGTGTGGAGCGTGAGAGGCTTGACGTGCAGCAGACGAAGCTTTGACCACGAACGCGAACAGGTTTAACCAGAATGGGCATGTGGAGTACTCGTGACGTGTGGGACGACATCGATTCGGCCGCATGGCTTTCGCAGACAATCGATCCGTCGAAACGATCCAGTCTGGCTTCACTGCTTCCGCCGATTTTCGACAGTTACGTGCGCATCCTCTATCCTGCCGAACTCGAGATCGACGCCTCCCATGTACAGCCGGTCAGATGGGCGGACGCGGCCCGTGCCGCTGGAGGAATCGCGCATGCCGACATGCAGTGGGAGTCGCTGACGGGTTCTGTTCCTCCACGCCGTCAAGCGTGGACCTTCGGGCCTCCCCGGGTCAATGAAGTCGCAGACGATCTGATCATGTCGATCGCCGAAGCGCTCGCGTCCTACACACAACAACCGGATAGTTGCTTCTTTGCCGTTTGGGAGGGAAACACGGCGATTGCTGATCTCGCCAACAGTTATCCCCTTTCAGGGATCGGAGGGCTGAACTACTTGTTGCTTCATGGCTCACTCAGCCGAGCCGCGGACACCCTGCGAGGGCTGCGTCCGAACTTGTGGTGGCCGGCCGACCGAACATGGTGTGTGGCTACGCATTTCGACTTCGATTCCGCGTTCGTTGCCTGCCCCTTGGCCGCCGGCGATGACCTGGTGACCAATAGGTCGCTAGAGGCCTGGGGCATGTCACCGACGGCCGACATCACAAGCAACTCTGACACACTCAATTCCAGCCGACGGTGACGTTCCACTCGCGTCATACGCTGCCGTGCGTTCCCCCGCCCTGGCCTGACATGACGCTGGCCGATCACCACCTCATCACGTTGGGGCGCACCCACCGAGCTCGCAGCTGATCCAGATAGGCCCACACAGCGCCACCAGGCCGATGTAGCCGATCGAAAATCCGATGAACAACGACCGGAGCCACTTCCATCGCGGGCCTAGCCGACCCCATTGCCATGCCAGAAGCACGCTAATCACGATGACCATGCCGACAGGCGCAAACCACGATGCGTAGTAGGCCGCGGTCGGCGACTCAAGACTCGGACTGACTGGTGGTGGCGTCATGATGTTGAAGGCATCACGAAAAGCCTTTGGCGCCCAGTCGAGCATCGTGAAGCCGACCACCGGACCGATCAGAAACCCCAGCATGAACACTGAAGTACTCCAGGTTTAGTTCCGACTTCTATAGGAGGATGGAGCTATGCCACGTCAGTACACGCCGGAGTTCTGAATCGTCCCGGTTTTAGTGCCGCTCCTATGTTTGTGACATTTCCGGTTGGGAAGTCGATTGTTGAGCGTAGTGGGTTGCCTCGAACGCGTCGGGACTGAGGTATCCGAGGCGGCTGTGGAGGCGGCTGGCGTTGAACCAATCGACCCACTCCATGGCGGCGAACTCGACATCGTCGACGGTCTTGAACGGCCCGGTATGGAAGGGGTTTCCCTTCGCGATTGCCTCGGCCTTGAACAACCCGATCGTGGACTCTGCCAACGCGTTGTCGTATGCGTCGCCGATGCTTCCGATCGAGGCCGCGATTCCTTCCAGGACAAGGGTTTCCGAGAAGGAGATCGAGGTGTACTGACTGCCGGCGTCGCTGTGGTGGATCAGACCCTCGCCGACGGGGTGCCCACTGTGGTCACGTCGCCACAGCGCCATTGTCAGCGCCGTGGTGACCAGGGCGGTGTCTTTGACCGTCGCCGCGTGCCAGCCGACGATCGCTCTCGAGAAGCAGTCGATCACAAATGCCACGTACACAAACCCCGACCATGTCCGGCAGTAGGTGAAGTCGGTAACCCACTTGCGGTTCGGGGCCTGCGCGGTGAAGTCACGATCAAGCAGGTCAGGTGCCCGTGCGGCGTTACGTCCAGCGGGGATAGTGGTTCGGTGCCGGCGCCCGCGAACTACCCCGGACAGCCCCTCATCGCGCATCAATCGGTCCACTGTGTGCTTGCCGACCTCGTGGCCCTGATTGCGCAGATGCGCCACCATCTTGCGGCGCCCATAGAGGCTCTCGGCGGTGCCGACCGAAGCGAGCAGAGCGTTCGTGAGGTGGGCGTCGGTGACCGTGCGCTGCGACGGTGGCGAGGTTCGCCAGTTCCGGTACGTGCGTGGGGCGACCTTGACGCCGCGCTCGGTGAGCACGGCGCAGATCGACTCGACCCTGTGTCCTGATGCACGCATCCGATCGATGAACTGGCAGATCAGCGGTGGCGAGGGTCGAGCTCCCTCGCGAAGAAAATCGAGGCCGCCTTCAAGATCTCGTTGGCTTCCTTCAAGTCTCGTACCTCGCGTTCGAGGTCCTTGATCCGCTGATGCTCGGCGGTCGTGACGCCGGGTGCCTGCTCGGCATCGACCTGGGCCTGTCGGACCCACACACGCAACGATTCAGGCCCGATTCCAAGTTTCGGCCCGATCACCTGGCAGGCCGCATAGACAGACCGATACTCGCCGAGATGGTCGAGGACCATCTTCACGGCTCGCTCACGCTGCTCGACCGGGTAACGCTTGGGCATGATCTGCATCCTCCTCAAAGAAGGAAGCGGCATCAAACCCGGGACGGTTCATTCCGGCAGAAATCTGTGCGCATGTTGGAGACAGCGTTGGAGGCCGATGCTGAGCTCTCGGAGTTCGAAGCGATCCGTCAGATCGCATCCAAGCAGCAGATCGCTGAGGAAACCCTGCGCCGATGGCGTCGTAGGGCCCAGGTCGATGCCGGGCAGCGGCCGGGCACGACGAGCGAGGAGCATGCCGAGCTCAAACGGACCAACGAACTGTTGAAGTCGGCGTCGGCGTTTTTCGCGTCGGAACTCGACCGGACCACGACGAAATGATCACCTTCATCGACCAGTGTCGTGATCAGTTCGGGGTCGAGTTCATCTGCCGTACCCTGCGTGCGGCGGGCGTGGTCTTCCTCACCTCGCGCGGGTATCGGGCCGCGAAATCCCGTGTGGCATCAGCGCGTGCACGGCGTGACGTGCAGCTAGTGGAGGTCATCAAAACCGTTCACGCCGACAACTACAGCGTGTACGGGTCCTCAAGATGCATCACGCGCTGCGTCGCGCCGGCCACCAGGTGGGGCGTGAGCAAACCCGTCGGTTGATGCGTCAGGCCGGGGTGCGTGGGGTGCAACGTGCGCAGAAAGCGTTCACCACCCGCCCCGACCCCGAAGCTACCAAACCTGCGGATCTGGTGAAACGTGATTTTGCTGCGACACAGCCGAATTCGCTGTGGGTGGTCGACATCACCTACGTGCGGACGTGGCAAGGATTCGCCTACACAGCATTCGTCACCGATGCGTGCACCCGCATGATCAAAGGCTGGCATGTTGCGGCGTCGATGCGTACCGAAGACCTACCATTGCAGGCATTCAATCATGCTGTGTGGCAACAGAATACCGATCTATCCGGGTTGACCCACCATTCCGACCACGGATCGAACTATCTATCCCTGGCCTACACCGACAGACTTATCGAATTGGGCGTCACACCGTCAGTAGGGACCGTCGGGGACTCCTACGACAACGCCCTCGCCGAAAGCGTGAACGCCAGCTACAAGACCGAGCTGATCTATCGCCGACGGCCGTGGCGCACCGTCGAACAGGTCGAACTCGCCACCCTGGAATACGTGTGGTGGTACAACAACGAGCGCCTGCATGAAGCTCTCGACTACCGCACCCCAGCCGAGCACGAGGCCACCCTGACCGGTGCCTCACAAGTACGCGAGACCACCGATCCGGCCCTCGCACCCACATAGGAACTAAACCTGGGGTACTTCAACACGAGTTCGGGAAGAATCGACCGCAACGACCACACACGACCGGCCACTGAGTGACCGCTCGTACTATCGTCATTCGCCACCTCATCCACACTAGCCGTGCGTACCACGGGACTCTGCTTAGCAGCTCGCACCCACCCCGCTGATGCCGAACTGCACGGGGCGTGTGAAGTACCCCAGGTTTGTTGCCATGTGAGTGCGAGGGCTGGCTCACAGGGGCGTGACGCTCCGGTCAAGGTGGCCTCCTACTCGGCTGGGGGAACATGGCCGAGGGCCTCAAGCTCCGCCCGGCCCGACATAGCGCTGACCGATAGCTACCCCAACACGTTAAAGCGCACGCTCGAGAGGCAACGCTAGGTGCACAGTCGACCGGTGACGCCGCACCACTTCACACGTCACTGCGAGCAGAGCTGACTCCTACGTCGGTCTCCCCGCCCGTCGGCAAGTGGCGTTTGCCGGATCAGCCGATGTCCCACCAAGTCTCGAATGACAAGTATCCTGCCGCCACGGCACGAGTTCGACCGGGTACTGAGCCTAGCGGCCCCGCCCCGTCGGGGGCGCTATCGTTGCTGGATGGAACTGCGGCACCGTATTGCGGATCTTAGTGCCGGGCAGTGGGGTCTGGTCACAGCGGTGCAGGCCAGGGCGGCAGGGATCAGTGAACAGGCACTCGCTCGAGCAACTGAGCGCGGAGAGCTCATTCGGGTGCATCACGAGGTCTACGAGCTGGCGGGATCAGAGGAGTGGTCGAGCTTCGGTGACTGGGCGGCACAGTGGTTGGCGCTGCGGCCGGGCGAGCCGGTCGAGCGGCGACGTGAGCACCCTGACTGCGTGGTCAGCCACGCTGCGGCCGCACAACTGCAAAACCTGGGAGTCATCACTGCAGATAAGCTGAAATTGACTGCACCGCAACGGATCAACGTGCCCAGCAATGCTGTTCGAACTTATCGCGGCGCTATCGGTGAGAAAGAACGCGACTGGCATGTGGTGGAAGGTCTGCCAGTGACCCCCCTCCCGCACTGTCCGCGACCTTCTGCGGCTCGGAGGCGACGGTGCGCACATCGGTTCCGTAGTCTCTGAATGCCTTACGCTCGGCTATATCCATCACGACAAGGCTATCGCTTTCTGCGAGGCGGCCGTGCATCAGTGGGGTCGCCGACCCGGCGATGGCGAGGACCTCCTGCACCAGCTAGTCTCGGCGGATTCGGCACCCCCGACGTCGGCTGGATAGCGGCTTCTGGACCGCGGTGATCGCCCTGGTCGCTCTTACCTTTCATGACGGTCACATCATCTTCTGGCTGCGCTCGTTCAGGTGACCACCGGATTCGCGGCAGGCCTGTGCTGAGGTCCGCACGCGGCTTCCGCCGAGTGGCCATTCCCGTTCGTCTGTATCCGCGGGCGTTGCCTCAGACACTCGTCGGCGGTAGCCCTGTCCCCTGTGTCGGGTCGGTCAACGCCATCCTCGGCCGGCCTGCTGGTGAGATCTCGTCGCTGACGGATGAGCGGTGAAGGCGGAGAACGTGCGACCGACCGGTGGTGAGCGTACTGCGCAGTCGGTGGCTGTGTTACGCACTGACGGCCAGGGTATGGACAGGTTGCCGCTGGCCGTCGTAGCCGTCCGCTTCGAAGATCGTCAACTCCGCGCCGTCGAAATCCTTACGGTCGATCTTGAGGAAAAACTCGGACATGGATCGCTTCGTCGACGCTGACGTACTACCACCGACAGCTATTGCGCGCCCACTCACCAATGCCTGCACCGACGGGTGGTACCGAACTTCGCGCTGCTGCATTTCAGCGATGACGCCGGACGCAATACCCGATGGCAATACCGCGATGGGCGTAATCCATGCCGTCACGCCCGGCAATCTCGATGGAATCTCCACCGCCGTCACCGTTGCGAGTTGATCGGGTTCATTCATTATGTGACCGTGACAGTTCGCTTGAGGGCGTCTGTCATCGTTCGGCGTGACCTCCCTGCGGGTCTGAGTCGAGCCAACCGAGAGAGTGGCCATGATTGCGCACATCTCGTTCTGTGAGAACACGATCTGCGCAAGCTATTTCGCTACTACTCGACTAGGCGTGGCTGTTGTGTTTCGGGTTGCCCGGTGCCGTGTCTGGTGGGACTACGACAGGGGTGGACCGTTCGATGAGGTACGCCTCTGAGTCGGGAACTGGCTGGTTGGTGTCTAATGCGTAGTCCCAGTAGTGGTCTGACCACAAGTGCGTGTGAGGGTAGCGCTCAGTTGCCGCCGGGAACGGCCGAGGCGTGCCGCGTCGCCACCGCGTGATCTCTCCGTCGAAACCGGTTAGGTCGTAGAGGGCTACGCGAAGTGCCCAGCTGTCGGGGTCGCCTTCTCGGACGTCTGTCTCCAGTTCTGGGCGTGGCCACGCTGTAGGCGTGCAAGTAGGAATCTGCTCGAGCATCGACTGATGGGCGGCGTATTGTGCGCGTCGCTGTGCGTCGATGGCATCTGCATCGATGTAGTCGCCAGTCCACCTGAACAAAGCAGGGTCGAAGGGTTCGTCGAGCACCACGTCTGACAGTTCAGTCGTGTTGTATCGTTGGCCGACGTTCCGGCCGATGACCACGCCCGTTTCGGCGTCGAATGTCAATGTCACGGCTACCGGATGCTGCGACACTGTCGGCATCATGCACGCGACTGTCCATCCCGCCCGACCCCGCACTATTGCTTTCTCGGCCGGGCCCGAGGGCTCGAATGCCGCGAGCATGGCTGGGGGCGCTGTGCTGTTTCCGGTGACCGGGACGAACGTTGTGTCTGTGGCGCTGACGTCGGCAGGCGTGGCGGGAGGTTCAGTCGGTCGTCGACTCGGAGGTGGCGGGGCCGGCCATCGTCGGTGGGCCACCAGCATCTCATTCGGTGGTTCTAGTCGTGGATAGACGAGATCACCGGGGGCCCACGGTCGTGCCCTGTGCCGGTGCATGCGGCCGTCCAGACGACGGTAGGCGAACTGATCATCCTTGACCCGCTGCACCGCCCCATCAGCGTCTTCAACTCGCCATCGATCCTGGGGCGCGAACCAGATTCGCTGCAACGTCCAGCCGTGAAACGTGTTGCCAGCATCATGCGCAACGGCGTGGATTGATCGGCCGACGGTCGCACGGTTCAGCTCGAGCAGTTCATCCCACGTCGGAACACCAGTCACCTTCGCACCATAACCAGACACGTCACGGCCGACAGACGCGACTCGACAAAGTCACCGAATCCGATCCTCGACGGAGGTCCCCGGTTGAAAGGACAACCCGAGTCGGCACCGTCTGCCGGTTGGGTGCTGCTCATCCACAGATCTCCGGTTCTCCACAGAAACGCGGATATGCGGGGTTCAGGGTTCTCGACATAACGGGGATGTGCGCCGCTGGCAGCGCGCGGGACCGGACACTGACTCTCACAACCGTTTCGAGGAGTGGGGAACTGATCGTGATGTGGCGGCCGTGCTTGGTTCATGCTTCAGTTGCCGTAATTGATGGCTCTGGCCATAGCTCGAGAGAATGTAGACTGCAGTCTCTGATAATCGATGTGTCTACTCGACGTACCGTTCTCTCTAATCCAAGAGCTGGCCAAGAGAGTTCGAATGACGTGATTCCCGGACTCGGCAGCCGACTGGCGCGGAAGGAGACTTCTCCCTCGAGTCGCCCCCCTGTACTGCGAAGGTGCTGCAGTCCGCCGGTTGTGGCGGAGGAGATATTGGTCATTGTAGCCCCGTCGGAAGATGCCATGCTAAATAGCACATGGTCGATTTGACCATCGATTCCTGGTCGCCCAAAGCCGTAGACGTCCATGTTTTCTTTCGTAGGAAATTGTCGGCGAAGGCACAAATCGAAGTCAAACGATTGCGAGTAACCAGATCTACGGTCAAGGGAACAAGTGCTGGTCTTTCGTTCCCGGGTCTATCAGCCATTGAAACTCCTGTCGTTCGTTTTCCGTGGTATCGCTCGTACTTGGCAACGGTAATCTATGCTTCTAGTACAGATGACAACCTTCTGATCGTGGCTTAGTAGTGGTCACGGATCTTCGTCCGACCCGTTTGCAGCGCGACCCGGATACGGACTTTCGTGGGCGGGAAAGTTCGCGTTACCGATCGGGATAGGTGCGATGGTGGGTATTCCGATTCGTTTACCGACCTCGACCTGCTCGACCGGCGCTCGCCATCGGCCGCGACGATGCTAGATAGCACTAACCTTGCCGCCGCGATCGTGAGTATCCATGCCGCGCTGACTACCCTGCCGATCTCGGCAGGAGTCGTCGATCGCGGCCGAACAGTTGTTGGTGCGTTGTGCTCCAGTCGGCGGCCGTCCTTAGGGATTGGACGACTTGGCGTGGCGAACGTTCAGCTTTCGGTTTCCCGTGGGTCAGACGACGACGTTGTGAGGCCGTACCGTAGCTACGGTGGCGGGCCAGTCGAGTAGAAAGCGGAAGTGGCTGGTCCTGGTATGCAATCGGAACAGGAGTCTCATCCGGTCCGATGGCGTGTGGGGTGGGGTGCTCTTGCGGGCTTCACCAGTGCCTTTCTCATTGCTTGCCTGGGCATGAGGCTGTACTACGTCGCCGGTATCCCCAAGCCCACGATTTATCCAGCCCACGACCTACCTGCTGGCTATGTCGCCTTCTGGTGTGCTGTTGTCGCTATTCCCGCGATCGCCGCGCTGTTGCTCGGGGCTGTTCGCCGACTTCGTGCATTCACAGTCGGCTGGCTTCTGACTTTCGTGCTTCTCTGCGCGGTGATTGTCATGAATATCGTCAGTCTCGACACACACCTGTGGGATCACTAGCACCGACACCAATGACACCGGGGTGGGTTGATGTGGGATGCCGCCTACGAGACGACGAACCACCAGGTGGAGAGAAGGCCAGGTGGAACGGAACACCACCGCTGTCACTGTCGGGTGCTGGCCGCTCGGCCCCTCACCCATCGGTCCGACTACGAGTGCTCGAGGATTCAGGATGTCGTCGGTTCCCATACCGTGAGCCCGTAGGTGGCGAGGCCCGGCCTCGAGTGTGCGCCATGAAGTGTGGACGGGGACCTGGCCCTGGCAAGCGCGTGGTGCGCGGCCCGAACCTCATGGGTGGTGACACGATAAGACGATGTTTGATTGGTGCTCCTCTTCTGACAGCATCGGCTGGCAGATCCCGATCGCGCAGTCCGAGATGCCAGCCGATCTTCCCTCGCAGTGGGCAACAGCGCTTCAAGCGGTTACTCATGATCTGCACGTCTTACGCGTCGGTACCGAGATTGACGTTGATCGCCTGGTGTGGCGGATCGAGCTCAATGCCGAGTATTGGATCTCGATCGGCTTGCACACCGACAGTGCGCCTCGTGAGAATTCGATTGTCGGTTTCCTTGTTGGAAGCGGTTTTACACTCGACGCGAGTGCTGCGCAGTGCATCGTGTGGGCTGCTGAGACTGTCCAGGACGAACTTGCCGGGTACAGCTATGTGCAGTGGCCGTCGGAAGGTGGCGCCCTGTTCAAGCCGGCGCTTGTCGACGGCGCCGCGAACTGGATCACACCCATTCACGCTATGTCGATCCCGATAGGCTCGCTCACCGGTCGCGGACCCGACGACCCCCTCCGATAGACGACCCGAGGGGCTGGTGCACGAGTAGGTGACATCTGATCTGGCTTGCCCTGCCGGGCGGCCTGGAAGGATGCCAGCTGTGCCCA
>NZ_LZMI01000027.1:0-11985 GCF_001665475.1 Gordonia sp. 852002-51296_SCH5728562-b
GTGGGTCTCTAACCTCTAAACCCCGTTTTGGGCGCTTCCCTATGGGGCTTTCTGATCCGTTGGTCGACGAGCGTCACAAACGACCACTGCGGCCCCCCAACCCAATTGGGGTGGGGGGGCCGCGGTTTTTGTTCTGGGGGCGCGTTCTGGGGTTATTCCCGGTCGGCCGCCCAGCACTGCTGCAGACAGAGCCCACATGTGTGTCGAATCGAAGGATGTGGGTGCTGCAGCACCCACTTTTAGCGATTGAGCACACATTTACCGGGATCTCCCTATCCGACGACAGGAAGGTTCCCCGTGCTTATAGTGACAACGAGGGTGCACGATTCCACACTTCCTGCGACTCGGAGTCCACTTCATGTCGAGAAGCCTCTACCGCGTGTTGCTAGGTCTTATTGTCACGGCAGCACTGGCCGTGGGATTGTCACCGAATGCGCGCGCCGACGAACGGCTACCCATCGGCGTGCTGCCGAAAGCTGTCAGTTGCACGTGGCTGACCTTTCCCGGCCGCGCGGGCGCGTGGCCCGTTCCGCTGCACGCACCGAATCCGGGAATCGGGCTTCTCACGATGCCCCGCGCCGACGCCCGAGTGCAACGTGCTCTCCCGCCGCGGATTCATCTACGGACCGACAAGGCCGGGTTCAATTCAATCTGGCAGTACGCGCTCTACGGTGGCAATCTGTACGCCAAATCGGCCAAGACACAAGGTGATTGGCGGATCGCACCGGTACCGCAGTGCCTGCAGGGACAGATGACAGCCCTCTCCGTGGACGAGAGCCGACTCGTCGTCCTGGTGTATGGCGGACGGGTCGCCACATTGGAATCTGCCGACGAGACCCCTGAATTGTGGTGGTGGACCACACGATTCGGCTCTCCGATCTGGCTCAACCCCGGCGGCACCAGGGTCCGGCCGGACCAACGCGCGTCGAGCTTCTCGTGGCTCGATCCGATCTACACGTCGGTGATCCCATTCCGCCAGGAGGCCACCTGGACCGATACGGCGGGCCACAAACAGCCCGTCGGCGGTGCAGGCGTGACAACCGTCTACACGCTCTCCAAGGGCGGCAACCGCATCTTCATCCTCGACCCGTGGCTTCCCGGCGCCGATCCGCTCAAACCGAGCGACAAACGTTTCTCCGACGACTACAGCTACGAGATGCTGGGGCCACTCGACGGACGGTTTGTCTCTCGCAACCTCTCGTCGTCGGGTTCGACGACATTCGTCATCAACGACTACGGCGACATGTACACGCGCCTATGGGATTTCGACATCTCCGGCGCGGACACACTCTTCTTCTCGTATACGCCCGAGAATCAGGGAAACCTGCAGGGAGCGCCAAACAATTTCGAGGGCTTCTTTGCCCAGTATCCGTTCTTGCGGAGTATTTTTCCGCAGGCCTACGCCAAGTTTCAGCTGCCCCCGCCCGCGTGGGTCCGGCAGCCGAAGGTGCCGGGCGAGATCACGTCGGCAATCACTATCCGCCAAACCGGCTTCTCGTCGGACAAGCGTGAGCTCCGTGTCGAGGGTCGACGCGACGGACGCAACGGCTACTGGTTCAAGCCGATCGACCCGAACACGTCGTGGTCATTCGCGCCGGTGACCGACTACACGCTCTCACGCGGACTGCTCGACAACCGGTCGGGCGACACCAGTTCGCTGACGCTGGTCCCCGGCGCCGACGTGAACTATCGACACGTCGACAAAGCGGGATGGACGCTGACGACGCGCAATTTCGACTACGCGACCGACACCGCCGACTACGACCTGTGCGTCGGCGGCACGTGCGCCCGCATCGTCGGCTACCTCGCTCCGACGCCGCGGCCGGGTTGGACGCCCGAGGGATTGACCTCGTATCAGCGCCTCTATCAGGGGATGCTGGTGCTCGACGCCAACGACCGCAGCCGCGTCGACGCGAATCCGCGCTTGCGCGCTGCACTTCGCTCGCTCATCCCCAACGGCGCATGGAGAACATCATCGCCACGGCGAATACGTCGCGCATGACACTGTTCACCCTGGACCGGACACTGACCGAGATGCCCCGGTTCCGTTGATTGGCAACAAATCCCGAGCTTGGAGCGCGCATCGTCGAGTTTCCCTCGTAAATGTGTGTTGAATCGAAGGATGTGGGTGCTGCAGCACCCACATCCTTCGATTGGACACACATTTCCCGTCCGCGCACACCGCATCGGCCAGGGCTGACGTCAGCTCGAGACGCGAGAACTCCCACCGCCAACGCGTGCGGTGGGAGTTCTCGCCCTGTGAGAGTGGTCTGTGGCGACCGACTGCCGTCTACTACTTCGGTGGCATCCGGATGCCGCCGTCGACGCGGACGACCTCGGCGTTCATGTAGGAGTTGCTGACCAATTCGACGACCATCGAGGCGAGTTCGTCGGGCTCACCGAGGCGCTTCGGGAACAGGACGTTCTTGCCGAGGTTGGCCTTGAATGCGTCGGAGTCGGGGCCCGAGCCGTAGATCGGGGTGTCGATCAGGCCGGGTGCCACGGTGTTGACGCGGATGCCGACGGCCGACAGGTCGCGCGCGACCGGGAGCGTCATGCCCACGACGCCACCCTTCGACGACGAGTAGGCAGCCTGACCGATCTGGCCGTCGAATGCTGCGACGCTGGCCATCGAGACGATCGCACCGCGCTCACCGGTCTCGGTGGGCTCGAGGCGGCTCATCGCGGTGGCCGCGAGACGAATCGCGTCGAAGGTGCCGATCAAGTTGATCGCGATGACCTTCTTGTACGCGTCGAGGTTGTGTGCCGACGAGAATTCGCCGTCCTTGCCGACGGTCCGCTGCGCCCAGCCGATGCCCGCCGAGTTGACCAGCACACGGAGCGGGCCGAGCTCGCTCGCCTGATTGACAGCGGTCTCGATCTCGGCGGTGTCGGTGACGTCCACCGAGACGAACTCGCCGCCAACTTCCTTGGCCAGCACTCCACCCTTGTCGGCATTGAGGTCGGCGACGACGACCTTCGCGCCCTTGGCGGCCAACTGGCGAACCACTGCGGCGCCGATACCCGACGCCCCACCCGTCACGATTGCACTTGCTCCGTTGATATCCACGTGGCCAGCCTACGACGAACTGTGTCGCGGATAACAGCGGGGCCGAGCGATCGCTCGGGAGCACGAATCGTCACGGGTTCACGACGCCCGATCGATTCACGGAGCCCGATTGGTTCACGGAGCCCGATTGGTTCACGGAGCCCGATTGGTTCACGGAGCCCGATTGGTTCACGGAGCCCGATCGGTTCACGGAGCCCGATCGGTTCACGACGCCCGATCGGTGAACATGGCGACGAGAAGGTCGCGTCGCTGCGAGACCAGTGCGGGAGCGAGTCGGTGCTGACGCGAGAGCGTGCACATGCCGTGCAGGGAAGACCACAGCAACTCGGCGCGAACACCGACGTCGGGGTCGTCTGGGCCAAGCGCTCGCAGGAACGGCGCGAACGCATCGCGCATGACCTCCGGGGTGTCGTCGGTGGCGAACGTGACCCCGACCGGTAACGCGAACATCGCCTCATACGTGGCCGGATGCTTCTCGGCGAACTCGACATAGCAGTCCACCAGCGCCGCGACCGGCTCGTCGGCGTTGGCAAGCGCGGCGTCGGCAACGCGTGTGAAGTCCGAAAATCCCTGTAACGCAACGGCAGTCACGATCCCGTCGCGACCATCAGGAAAGTGCTGATACAGAACGGGCGGGGTGTACTCGATCTCGTCGGCGAGCCGCCGCGTCGTGACTGCGGCCCATCCCTCGCGTTCGGCGAGCGTCCGCGCCGCGTCGATCACCTTCTCGTGTCGAGCCGCCCGCTCGCGTGCACGCCGTTCCTGAACACCCATGACTCCAATTTATCATCGTCATCTACACATCTCATTGATATTGCTACATATCGCTGTTAGATTGTGTGACAGGTCGTCGGCATCACCACTCCAGGAGCAGGTCATGAGTTCAGCAATCATCCAGATCGTCATCGGGATCTCGATCCTCACCAACGCGATCATCTACGGCATCGACGTTTTCGGTGGCGTCATCATGAAGTCGGTTCTTGCCAAACTCGACGATGCGACGATGACGTCCGTCGCAGGCTGGGGCCACTACTTCGGCGACCGACGGCTGCCCGTCGCCGGCATCACCGGACTGGTGAGTGCTGTTGTCGCATCGGTGGTTTCACTGATCACAGCCCACTACGCCGCCGCGACCGCAACGCTCGTCGCCACCATCGCATTGGTGCTGTGGCTAGGCCTCTACGCAACGGCGGCCAAGCCGATCAACACCCTGCAGAAGGCCGCCGCACTGGGTGGAACCCTGCCCGACGACGCTCGCGAGCTCCAAACCCGTTGGGATTCCTTGCTTCCGGCGCGCATCTCACTGCAGACGACGGCACTCGTCGCACTCGTAGTCGCCGTTGCCCTGGCGTGAAATACCCGGCGCGAGATACCCAGTCGACAGTCCCGAGCGCACAGTCGACAGTCCCGAGCGCACGGTCGACGGTCAGACGCAGCGGACGATCGGCTCGGGGTCGTACTTCACGGTGCGTGTGTGCCTGCTGATCTCGGCGCCGGTGGCGGCGTCGGAGATGACCCGAGTGTTCGACGTCGTGAAGCCGCGAATCCCGTTGTCGGCCAAGCATTCGTCGCCGCGAGGCAACTCGACGACCGAGGGTGAGGTGTAGGCGTAGCGGTCGCCGGTGATCGACTCGACGTCGACCGTCTTGGTGCTCCACATGCGCACGGTCACACTCGAGGGCGTCCATCCGGTCTCGATCAGGATTCCGTGGCGGGTGTTGTTTCGGAAGACGAGATCGATCGCGCCCTCGAAGACCGTCGCCTCACGCGCCTCCGGGTACCGCGAGATGTAGTAGCTGTGCTCGGTGTGGTCGACATCCTCGAGGCCCGCGAAGTACGACGCGTTGTACAGCGTGGTCGCGAACTGCGAGATCCCACCGCCGACCGCCTTCGACGGCCTGCCGTGATCGATGATCGTCGACGTGACGTAGCCCTGCGCCTCACCGCGTGGACCGGTATAGGAGTTCAACGAGAACGTCTCGCCCGGGAGCACCACGGCGCCGTCGACCTGCTCGGCCACGAGCCTGATGTTCTCGCCCGACGCCGACGAGAAGTCGCCCGTGGTGAACTCCGAGACCACTTCCTTCACACCGAGGCTCTTGGCCTTGTCGGTCGTCACCTTCGGCTTGCGTACCTGGTAGGTGGCACTCACGGCGTCGGGGCGATCGTCGGCGAGCGCGGCGTCGACGATGGTCTGTGTTGTCTTTCGCCAGTCGATGCGTGCGCCGTCGCGGGCGGGCACCACCTGTGGGCTGCCGCCGCTCAACCGGAACGTCGCGCTGACCGGCGCCCGTTCGGTACGGCCGAGATCTGCGCCCACACGCTTCGACACCGCCTTCTCGTCGGCGCGGACGACGAGCCCGCCGCGACCGTCGGCCTCGAAGCGCAGCACCGAGCCGAGATCGTCGGGACTCAACCGGGTGCGCGCGCCGTCGGTTCCGGTGACGGCCAGCGATGCCGACGTCGCGCGGGTGGCCGGACCGTCGACCGTCCGACGCACCGTCTCCGCCGATACCGTCGGCGAGAACGGCTCCATGGGGAGGTCGATCGGGCCGGCGTCGTCAAGCCAGTGATCGGCCAGTTCAGCGGCAGCACGCTCACGCACGACGCGCAGACCCTTGCTTGGCATCTCGGCGACCGGCGTGGCACCGCGATAACGGACGCCACCCTCGACAGCGGCCTTCTCCAGGTCGGCCTTGCGCGCATCGAGCGTCGAGTTCACGCGTGCGCGATCGACGTGGACGACCGGTTCGACGTCCTGGCTACGTCCTAACAGCGACGCCACGCGGTCGAAAAGACTGCGCGGTTGCCGCATCAGACGCTCGGCGGTCGCGTCGGCGTCGAAGGTCAGTCCGAGTTCGTGCGGTGCCACCACCGCGGTTCCCGATGGGGTCCTGATCGTGACGGGCCGCACAGCCCGCTTCTGCAGCTGCGCGAGCGCGGGGGTCAACTGCGTGCGTGAGAGGTTTCCGACGTCGAGGCCCGCTGTGGTCGCGCCGCGCGCCGAGTGCGAACTCGTGATGACCAGATCGACGGCCAGAACCAGAGATGTGAGAAGCACCACACCGGTGATCAGTCGCGCACCGACACGTCGACGACGTGCGGAGGCGGTGAACACTTTGTCAGTCATACAGGACATTTCAGACGCGGGCGACGTGGGCTCCGCTCGCTCCATCAGGTCGAGCTCCGCGAGTGAGCGCATCTGACCTGGGAAAAGCAGGCGCTCCGGTTGAGCTGTCGGGTCGGGGGTCTGACAGCTCAACCGGAGCTAACACGTATATCTACCCTGCTTCCCGATTCGTTACAGCCCGTTGAAAAACCTTTGACCGAACTGACAGGAAGGGTGGTTTTGTAGGGAGGCTCGGTAGGGAGGCTCAGCCCTCGATGATCGCGGTGACGCCCTGGCCGCCCGCGGCACAGATCGAGATGAGCGCGCGCCCGCCACCGTTGGCCTTGATCTGCTTGGCAGCCTGGGCCACGATCCGACCACCGGTCGCCGCGAACGGATGGCCTGCCGCCAACGAGGAGCCGTTGACGTTGAGCTTGCTGCGGTCGATCGAGCCGAGCGCGGAGTCGAGTCCGAGGCGCTCCTTGCAGTACTCCTCGCTCTCGAACGCCTGCAGCGTCGCGAGCACGACCGACGCGAACGCCTCGTGGATCTCGTAGAAGTCGAAGTCCTGCAGCGTCAGGCCGTTGCGCTTGAGCAGACGCGGGATCGCGTAGGTGGGAGCCATGAGCAGTCCGTCGGGTCCGTTGACGTAGTCGACGGCCGCGGTCTCGGAGTCGACGAAGTAGGCCAGCACCGGCAGGCCCTTCTCCTGTGCCCACTCGTCGGACGACAGCAGCACGGTCGACGCACCGTCGGTGAGCGGCGTCGAGTTGCCTGCGGTCATCGTGGCGTCGCCGAGCGAGACACCGAAGACCGGCTTGAGCTTGGCGAGCTTCTCGACGGTCGAGTCGCCGCGCAGGTTCTGGTCGCGGATCAGGCCCTGGTAGGGGGTGATCAGGTCGTCGAAGAAGCCCGCGTCGTATGCGGCGGCCATCTTCTGGTGGCTCGCTGCGGCCAGCGCGTCCTGGTCGGCGCGCTTGATGCCGAATTCCTTGGCCGTGATGGCCGCGTGCTCGCCCATCGACATGCCGGTGCGCGGCTCGCCGTTCTTGGGGATCTCGATACCCAGATTGGGCAGCGCCTTCAGCAGCCCGAGCACCTGGTCCTTGGGCGAGCGCGCACGGTTGACCTCGAGCAGCGACAGCCGCAGATCTTCGGAGACACCGATCGGCGCATCGGACGTGGTGTCGACGCCGCCACCGACCGCGACGTCGTAGCGACCGCGCGCGATGCCGTCCGCGACAGCCGTGATCGCCTGCAGGCCGGTGCCGCACGCCTGCTGGATGTCGAAGGCCGGGGTGTACGGCGAGAGCGGCGATCCGAGCACACATTCGCGGATGAGATTGAAATCACGCGAGTGCTTGAGGACCGCACCGCCCGCGACCATGCCGAGGCGCTCGCCCTGGAGGTTGAAGCGGCTGACCAGGCCATCGAGGGCCGCGGTGAACATGTCTTGGTTGCCGACCTTGGCGTATGCCTTGTCCTGGCGTGCGAACGGAATGCGGTTGCCGCCGAGGATCGCGACCGGACGCTCGTCGCGAGTCTTGGGTGTGTAAGCCACTTGGATCTCCCAGGGATGAGGGTTGACACTTATAGCGTATTCTTACTCCAGAGTAAGTTAGTTGTCGAACTGCTGCGGACCCCGGGTCCGTCGACAACCCGACAACCGACTCATCGATTCACCTGCACATGAGCCGCACATCACGATCAGAGGAGATTCACGTGGCTTCCAACGGAACCGCCGGTCTGTATTCGAGTTTTGTCCATTCCGGCCCCGGATCGTTCATTGCCAAGCAGGCAGGACTCCCGGTGCCCCCGAAACTGCGTCGGTACAAGCCGTCGGAGCCGCCGCTTCCGGGCCCGGTGCTGCTCGGCGGCGACGGCCGACTCGTCGAGCCGGTCCGCGAGATCCTCTCCACTCCTGACTACACCCTGATCCACAACGCGACCACGGGTCGCAGCGCCGACAAGTACGGCGGCCTGGTCTTCGATGCAACGGGCATCAAGAAGGCAGCCGACCTCAGCGCGCTGTACGAGTTCTTCCAGCCGGTCATGCGCTCGACGGCGGCCTGCGCGCGATTCGTCGTGCTCGGCACCACTCCCGAGCTCATCGACGACCCCGACGAGCACGTCGCCCAGCGCGCCCTCGAGGGCTTCACGCGGTCGCTCGGCAAGGAGCTGCTGAAGGGTTCGACCGTTCAGCTCGTCTACGTCTCCCCCGACGCCAAGACCGGTGTCACGGGACTCGAGTCGACGCTGCGCTTCGTGCTCTCGGCCAAGTCGGCATTCGTCGACGCCCAGGTGATCCGCGTCGACGCCGACGATTCGGTCGCACCGTCGAACTGGGACAAGCCGCTCGACGGCAAGGTCGCGGTTGTCACCGGCGCCGCGCGCGGTATCGGCGCGACCATCGCCGAGGTGCTGGCACGCGACGGCGCCCACGTCATCTGCGCCGACATCCCCGCCGCCGGTGAAGCACTCGCCGAGACCGCGAACAAGGTCAACGGCACCGCATTCCCGCTCGACGTGAGCGCACCCGACGCGGGCAGCAAGCTCGCCGAGCACGCACTCGAGCGTCACGGCGGCATCGACATCATCGTCAACAACGCCGGAATCACGCGCGACAAGCTGCTCGCCAACATGGACGAGGGCCGCTGGAACTCCGTGATCTCGGTCAATCTCGTTGCGCCGCAATCACTTGTCAACGCACTCATCGAGAAGGACGCGCTGCGCTCCGGCGGTGCGGTCGTCGACGTCAGCTCCATCGCGGGCATTGCCGGCAACCGCGGCCAGACCAACTACGGCGCGTCGAAGGCAGGCGTGATCGGCCTCGTCGACGCCTACTCGCCGCTCCTCAAGAAGAAGGGCATCACCATCAACGCAGTGGCGCCGGGCTTCATCGAGACCAAGATGACCGCTGCGATTCCGCTCGCCACCCGTGAGGCCGGCCGTCTGATGAGCTCGCTGCAGCAGGGCGGCCAGACCGTCGACGTCGCGGAGACCGTCGCCTACTTCGCCAACCCGGCGAGCAACGCCATCACCGGCAACGTGGTTCGCGTCTGCGGCCAGGGATTCCTGGGGGCCTGATGAGCAAGACGATCACACTCGACGGCCCTCCGAGCACGCTCGACGTGTATTCGAAGGCCGTCACCGCCATGCTGCCGGTGATCGGCAAGTCGGGGTCGGTGCGTCCCGATACCCCGCTGCCGGACAGGCGATATCGCCTCGAGAACGTGCGTGTCGACCCCGACCGCCTGCACGCGTACACGCTCGCGACCGGCCAGCAGTTCGGTCCGGTGCTGCCGATCACGTACCCGTTCGTGCTGCAGTTCCCGCTCGCGATGAAGATCATGACCGACGGCGACTTCCCTTTCGGCGCAGTCGGTTCGGTGCATCTGGAGAACACCGTCGAACGGTTCCGTCCGATCGGCGTCGACGAGCCGCTGACCATTGAGACGCATGCCGAGAATCTGCGCGAACACCGCAAGGGCATCCTCGTCGACATGGTGTCGGAGTTCAGCGTCGGCACCGAGCCGGTCACGCGCCAGGTGGCAACGTTCCTCTCGCAGCAGCGCACCAGCCTGTCAGACGAACCGCGCGGCCCCGCGCCGCGTGAGCAGGCTCCGCCACCGCCGAACGCGATCCTGTCGGTTGATCTCGGCCGCATTCGCGAGTACGCCGCGGCGTCGGGCGACCGTAACCCGATCCACATGAGCGATCTGAGCGCCAAGGCGTTCGGATTCCCCAAGGCCATCGCTCATGGAATGTGGAGTGCCGCAGCGGCAATCGCAAACGTCGAGCCGCAGCTGCCCGACCACGTCACCTACGCCGTGAAGTGGGGCAAGCCGATCCTGCTCCCGGCGAAGGTCAACCTCTATGTTCGACGCATCGACGGGGTCGGCGGGAAATCGTCCGGCAGTTTCGACATCGCGATCCTCAACCGGCGCAAGGGATATCCGCACCTGACCGCCACCACGCGAGGGGCGTGATCATCGCGAACAGGTAGCCACATCAGAACTGCCGCTTCTCCGGGGTATCGGGGAGGCGGCAGTTCTGTGTTGAGACGCGGGTCGAGGACTGGTTGAGAAGTTCGACCGGCGTGAGACGTGCGGTCGCTACGTCGTGGCGCCCTCGTCGCCGACGCCACCGCCCCGGCCGACGCCCTTCAGTCCGCGCCAGGTGATGCCGACCAAAAGGTCCGTGGCAGTGTCGATATCGACATCGCCCTCCGAAATACGATCTGCGACAGCCTCTCCCGCCCCGACGAGCGCAACAGCGGTCAGTTCGAAGTCGACGTCGCTCGCACCCTCGACCGTGGTGCCGCGTCGAATCAGTTCGGCGACCATGTCGGTGACGCGGTCGCGGCTGTCGCGGACGATCTGCGCAAAGTTGGCCGTGCCGACGGCGACGCGGTAGAGCACCTTCCACGACTGGCGGTGCTGGTCGACGTATCCCAAGAACTCGCGGACCACGGTTCGGGCCTGATCGCGCTGTCGCAGAGTGGGATCGAAACCGATCGCCATCGCGTCGATGAACCGTCCGGACTCACGCGCGATGCACGCACTGAAGAGTTCGTCCTTGGAGCCGTAGTACAGGTAGAGCATCGGCTTGCTGATTTGCGCCTCTGCCGCAATCGAGTCCATCGACGTCTCGCGGAACCCGTTCTCCGAGAACACTTTCACCGCGGCGTCGAGCATCTGTTGCTCGCGAACCGCGCGCGGGAGACGCTTGGTTCCGCCTGCCATCGCTCATCTCCTCCGTGCGGCGCTGCCTACATGTGGGTTACCCAACAACTTTACCAGTGAGTAAGTTTCCCGGCGGCACAACCGGCACCGCCTGCGACATGTGCTCTGTCTCATTCCTGATTGCGAATCCGCAACACCCGGCAGCCCTCACTACCTCAGCAGTGCAGCACGCCCTTGGCGCGCAGAATCCGCACGACGGATCGGTCGACGCGAGCCTGCGTGAGCGTACCGGCGGTCACGGCGCTCTGCATCGAGTCGAGCACCGACGAGACGCGGTCGGTGGTGATCCACAGCGCGATGTCGCCGCCGGCCTTGATGGACATCAGCGCGGCCTGCTCGATCGGATAGCGCTGGCTGATGGCGGCCATGCCCGACAGGTCGTCGGAGAACACGACTCCGTTGAACGCAGGACCCCCGTAGGGCTTGCCCGTGCGCAGCATGGTCATCGCACGGGGACTGATACTCGCGGGCGTCTCCGGACCGGTCAGTCCCGGCACGATCAGGTGTCCGACCATCACACCCGCGTTGCCGGGGTTGCGCAGCAGCGTCTTGTACGGCACGAGGTCGCTGGTGATGAGCGACGACAGCGGCGGTGTGCGCACCACCCCGGTGTGCGAGTCGCCCGAGCCGTGTCCATGGCCGGGGAAGTGCTTGTAGACGGGCATGATGCCCGCGTCCTCGAGCCCCGCGGCAAACGCGCCCGCGTACTGGGTGACGACCTGCGGATCGTTGCTGAACGAACGATCGCCGATCACCTCGTCGGCGCTCTCGTCGCTCACATCGGCGTCGGGCGCGAAGTCGACCGTGATACCGAGCCGCTTGAGCTGACCGCCGATCGACGCCGCAAGGGTGCGCACCTGGGCGGGAGTCTTGGTCTGGGCCAGCTCGCGCGCCGACGGACTGTCACGTTCGCAGCCCTTCCCGCTGATGGTGACCGTCGACCAGGAGGGTGGCCGCGTGTCGCGACTGTCGTCGCTCGGTATCGACAGTCCGTCGGCGCGCGAGCTGGCCCAGACCAAGACTCCCGCCCAGGTGCGCACCCTTGCGGCGTCGATCGGCGG
>NZ_LZMI01000028.1:0-106812 GCF_001665475.1 Gordonia sp. 852002-51296_SCH5728562-b
ACGCGGCGTCGAACCGGCCCTCCTCCAACGCGTCGAGGAGCACGCGAGTCTGGAGCCGGTTACGCGAACCCGACGGATCGGTCGACTCCGCCACGCGTCCCGCGGCGATGGCGTCGGGAACCGATGCGACGATGAGTTTGATTCCGTCGGGGTTGTCGGCGGTCGGCGCGACCCGACGGTCGCGGAACTCGATCACCTCGTCGAAGTTGTGTCCGGTGTCGACGTGCAGGACCGGAAACGGCAGCGGGTGTGGGCGAAATGCCTTCTCCGCCAAACGAAGTAGCACGATGGAGTCCTTGCCACCGGAGAACAGCAGCACTGGACGTTCGAGTTCTGCCGCCACTTCGCGAATGATGTGCACAGCCTCGGACTCGAGTACCCGCAACGCGGATACGTGGTCGAGGTCGGCTGCGGCGTCGATCTGCGTGGTCATTGCGGGTATCCGTTCCGCACCGCGTCGTCGCGGTACCGCTCGACCCACTCCTTGGAGCGGGCATTGGACTGTGGCTTCAACGGCGGTGGCGGCGCCAGCGCAGGGTCTTGACCCAGCGCGGAGAGAACACGCGCGGTGGTGCCCGACGGGTCCTTGGTGAGTTCGCCGAACTCGATGTCGAGGGGCTCGATGCCCTCCTCAGCGAACCATTCGCGCCACGACTTCTCCTGCGCCAGAAGTATTTCGGCAAGGTGGGCAATGCCCTCGGCGTTGTAGACCGCCGAGTCTTCGGCGGCATCGCCGTCGTGTCGCCATACTCGTGTCTGCACCGCGCGCCACATCGATACCGCCTGTGGCACAACGTCTTCCCGGTAGACATGCACGTACAGCGGATCGTCGCCGAACAGTGTGCGGATCGCGGTTCGCAGCGAACCCGACCCGGTCCGCGTTCGCGAGATCAGCAGGGGCGTCTGATTCCACATCAGTTTGCCGCCCCACACGCCGTTCGACGAACGGCCAGCGGCAAAGACGTCGTCGCGCCACTGTGCGGAGGTTCTGGTGTCGACGACGCCGTCGTCGAGTTCGTCGAGAGCCTCGATGATCGCAGGGTCGTCGACGTCCGCGAACCATTCACGTGGTTGCGGCGCTTGTGATGTCGCGGGGAAGTATTGGAAGAACTCCTCGGGAGTCCCGGCGACCCCCGTCTCGGCGAGAGACTCGACGAGGAGGGTGCTCCCGCTGCGCTGACTGGCGCACACGAGGTAGTTGTCGACTGGCGGCACCCGCTCAGTTTAACCAGCCCGAAACCGCCCGCAACCTGGGCAATTAGGCGCTCGACGGTCCAAACTATTTACAAAACTCGACGTCTGTGTGTCAGCCCTGCGCGCTGGGTGCATCAGCAGATCGGCGAGCCTCGTCGTCGACCTCGCCCTGCTGGATCTCGCCGGTGAGATCGCGCTCACGTCCGAGCGGGCGCCGCGACGGAAGTGCCTGCTCGTCGGGTGGGGTCTCGACGGCTTGTTCGAAGTAGCGCGTCATGAACTCATCCGCGATGGCAGTCCCCGCGCTCTCGTCCGGAAGCGCGTCGTGAGTGTCGGCACGCCACTGGGCCAACCGTGCCGCGAGTTCTGCGCGGACGTGCGCGAAATCCGGATCGTCGGCGAGATTCGTGCGCTCCCACGGATCGTGGTCGAGATCGTAGAGTTCGACGGCCGGCCGCTCCGCTGTGATGACCGACGCGTCGATCGACCGCGCGGACGGACTGTCGGCGATGTCGAGCGGGAGCAGCAACGCCGGGCGATGCGCGTAGTTCTCGATATAGCTGTACTTCTTTGTCCGAATCGCCCGGATCGGGTCGTAGGCGTCGTGATAGGTCTTCTCCGTGAAGACCGCCCCGCGTATCGGCTCCTGCGCGTTGCGCACGATCTCGGGGGCATGCGAGACACCGTCGACGTCGGCAGGGGCCTCAAGGCCGAGGAGATCGAGAATCGTCGGAGTGAGGTCGACACCCGAGAACAGGTCGTCGTACACGCGCGGTTCGATCGCGCGCCCCGTCGGTGGCCGCACGATCAGCGCGACGCCTGTCCCCTCCGCGTAGAGCGTCGATTTTGCTCGCGGGAACGCCAGACCGTGGTCGGTGATGAAGACGATCCAGGTGTTGTGGTCGAGCCCGAGGTCGGCGACGGTGTCGAGGAGGCGCCCCACCGCGTCGTCGGCCTTCGAGATGCTTCCGTGCAGGCCCGCGAGATCTTCGCGCACGTCGTCGGTGTCGGGAAGGAAGCCGGGTACCTCGATGCCCGAGGTGTCGGGATGCTTGTACTCATCGACGGGATAGGGGCGATGGGTCTCGAAGAAGCCTGCGGTGAGCAGAAACGGTTGGGCCGTCTGCTCATTCGCGGTTCGCTCGACGTACCTGCGCAGCCAGCGCTGCGACTCGGCGACCACGTGGTCACATCGGGAGTCGGAGACGTCGACGGTGTCGAAGCCGAGTCGTTGCGGATCGGAGCTCTCGTGCTGCATGCCGAACAGCACGGTCCGATACCCGGCATCGCCGAGCAGGGAGGGCAGCGTCCGCACGCCGTCGCGGTACTCGAAGCCGTGATGCGCAAGGCCGACGAGTCCGTTGTGATGCGGGTACTGCCCGGTGAAGAGCGACCCACGGGCCGGTGAGCACAGCGGCGCGGTGGCGTGGGCGTCGGTAAACAGGATGCCCTCCGACGCCAGAGCATCCATATTCGGACTCTCGACACCGTCGGCCCCATAGCAGGCGAGATGACGCCCGAGATCGTGCCAGTGCACGAAGATGACGTTCTCCCGCGTGGGGCTTGGGGCGCCGTCGAGGCCACCAGCGTTGTCGAAAGGCATTCACCCATGATGCACCCGCCGTTTCCGCACGTGGTGGCGGGTTACACACCGAAGCCGTCTACCTGGGCTCGCCGCGCCAGCACGACGGGATGAAATCAGCGTGAGTTCAATCTCTGCGCCGGCCGCGAGGCTGGTCGGGGCGAGGGGCCGTCGCGGGGCGGTTCGGGCGAGGTCGCTGGGCTGCCGGGCTGGTCAGCGGCCGTCGCGGGGGGCGTCGTCGCGCGTGAATGTGTGTCGTATCGAAGGATGTGGCTGCTGCAGCACACACATCCTCACGTTCGACACACATCTAGGCCGCACGTCCCGCGGGGCCACGCGGCCCGGAACCCCCGCAGCGTCGACCTCACCGCGCGAGGAACGACTCCCACGCCTCGCGCGAGCCGAGTGTCACGCCTGCTGCTGCCGCCCCGGCCTCGGCGTCACGCACCCGTTCCATCAGCGCAAGCGTCCTGGCCCGCGCGGCGGCTTCGACGCTGTCGTCACCTGCGCTGATCGTCACGGTGAGCACCGCGGGGTCGATGGTGTCGACGGGGTAGTTCGCGGCGGTGAGACGTTCGAGCACCTTCTGCGTCAGCGCGAGCGCCGGTGCCGTTGTCGCGATGCCGTCGAGGACCGAGCCGCGCTGCTTCTCGGCGGCCTTGCGCTCCTCCCACTCGCGGATCTGCGTCTCGAGGTCGCTGTGTTCGCCGGACAGAACGCCCGGCGTCCGGCCGCGAACCTTGTCGACGAAGCTCCGCGCGACGTCGTCGATGTCGAAGGGCGCGACCGGGTCGTCGGCCGCGATCCTCGCGTGGAACAGCACCTGCAGCAGCAGGTCGCCGAGCTCCTCCCGGAGGTTCTCCTGGTCGTCACCGTCGAGGGCATCGAGCAACTCGTAGACCTCTTCGAGCAGGTACCGCCGCAGCGACGGGTGCGTCTGCGTCGACTCCCAGGGTCCGTTTCTGCGCAGCGTGTCCATCAGCGCGACGGCGTCGAGCAGGCTCGCCCCCGACCGACGTTCCACTTCGACGACGTCGTCGCCGTCTGCGATCCGCCGACGTACCAGCGGATGCTGCGCGTCCGTCGTGACCAGGGTGAGCGACGGGTCGGAGTCGGCTGCCGCAGTGACGATGTGGTCGAGTTCCCACAGCACCGACGCGGGTACGTCTTCGGTCACCAGCACGGTTCCGACCAGCACTGCCCGCGCCGCGATTGGGACAACACCTGGTTGCTGCGGATCGAGCACCACGACCGTCAACGCAACTCCCCCACGCGATAGAACCGTTCGGCGTTGGTGCGCAGCACCGCCTCGGCGTCGTGCTCTCCGACCTCGGCGACGAGCAGGTCGATGTCGTCATCACTGAACGGTCGACGGGCCCTGGTCGACGGCAGATCGGTACCGAACATCAGGGCCGTCGGATCGACCGCCATGATCTGTCGAATCGCAGACGGAACGTCGAGTTCCACCCGACCGAAACCTGTTGCCTTGACCCGTACTCCGCGTTCGACGAGCGACAGGAGCACCGGGAGCCCGGCCGTCGACAATCCGAGATGATCGATACTGACCGCGGGCAACCCAGCAATGACGTCGGTCAGGTCGTCGAGATGTGCTGCGTCGACGTATAACTCGGTATGCCAGCCCGCGACATCGTGCACACGTCTGGCGAACGCGTCGAGTTCATCGAGTGATGCCGACCCTCCTCGCGCAACATTGAACCGAATGCCACGGACGCCACGCTCAGACAAGGCGACGACATCCTCATCGGTGACAGTGGTCGGTAGCTGCGTGACCCCGACGAATCCCTGACCGAGTTGCTCCAACGCCGCGACCAGATACGTCTGGTCGAACTTCTGGAACGATCCGGAAACCACTGCGCCGCCGACGATCCCGAGCGATTCGGTGCGTGCGCGGTACTCCGGCACTCCGAACTGCTCCGGAAGAAATCCGTTGTTCTCGACGACGGGGTAGGCGTGATCGATGATGTGGAAATGCGCATCGAAGATCCCCCGCGCGCTCATCGGTCAGCCTGCTCGAGCGGCTTGAGGTTGCGCAGGAACGTCGCGAGGTACTCGATGACCTCGTCGTCGCGCAGGCGCGCCGATCCGACGCCTCCGGTGCGCGGAATCGGTAGCGTGACAACCGATGTGGTCGCCCGATACGACGCCGCGGGGTACAACCGTTTGAGGCGCACCTGCTCGCTGTCGGCCAGCGGGAGCGGCGCGACCTTCACACTCGTACCGGTGGTGCCGATCTCGGTGACACCCCGTTCACGTGCGCGCAGACGGAGTTTCGCGATCGACGCCAGGCGTTGTGTTTCCTCGGGCGGTTCGCCGTAGCGGTCGGTGAGTTCCGACATCACGCCGTCGACCTCGTCGTCCGACGTCGCCGACGCGAGCTTGCGGTACGCCTCGAGGCGCAACCGATCGGAATCGACGTACTCGACCGGAATGTGTGCGTCGACGGGCAGGTCGATGCGGACCTCGCTGGGTTCCGACGACGTGACGGGCAGGCCGTCTGCCGCGGCGCGGTATGCCTCGACGGCCTCGCCGACGAGGCGGACGTACAGATCGAATCCGACACCGGCGACGTGCCCTGACTGCTCGGCACCGAGAACGTTTCCGGCACCACGCAATTCGAGGTCCTTGAGCGCGACGGCCATGCCCGCGCCGAGTTCGTTGTTCTGCGCGATCGTCGCCAACCTGTCGTAAGCCGTTTCGGTGAGCGGCTTTTCAGGACTGTAAAGCAGGTAGGCGTAACCGCGCTCACGACTTCGACCGACACGACCACGCAACTGATGCAACTGCGACAGGCCGAGATTCTCGGCACGATCGACGATGAGTGTGTTCGCGTTCGAGATGTCGAGACCGGTCTCGATGATGGTGGTACACACCAGCACGTCGAACTCGCGATTCCAGAAACCGGCGACGGTGCGTTCGAGTTGATCCTCATTCATCTGACCATGCGCCACAGCAACTCTCGCCTCGGGGACCATCGCGGCGATATCGCGGGCCGTCTTATCGATGGTCGACACCCGATTGTGAACGTAGAAAACCTGGCCGTCGCGCAACAGTTCTCGGCGAATCGCTGCCGCCACCTGCTTGGGCGAATACGCCCCGACGTAGGTGAGCACCGGATGCCGTTCTTCCGGCGGGGTGAGGATGGTCGACATCTCGCGAATGCCCGCCATCGACATCTCCAGCGTTCGCGGAATCGGCGTCGCCGACATCGTCAGCACGTCGACGTGCGTGCGCAACGACTTGATGTGTTCCTTGTGTTCGACGCCGAAACGCTGCTCCTCGTCGACGATCACCAGCCCGAGGTCTTTCCACGTGACACCGGTCTGCAGCAATCGGTGCGTACCGATCACGATGTCGACCTCGCCCTTCGCCATCTCCTTGATGATCTCGCGTGACTCCTTGGCATCGGTGAACCGCGAGAGTCCTCTGATGCGCACCGGGAACCCCGACATACGCTCGGTGAATGTCTGCAGATGTTGTTGCGCGAGAATGGTCGTCGGGACCAGGACCGCGACCTGCTTACCGTCCTGCACGGCCTTGAAGGCCGCGCGAACTGCGATCTCGGTCTTGCCGTAACCGACATCGCCGACGATCACGCGGTCCATCGGAGCCGACTTCTCCATGTCGTCCTTGACCTCGCCGATCACCGTCATCTGATCGACGGTCTCGGTGAAGTCAAACGCGTCCTCCATCTCACGTTGCCAGGGCGTGTCCGGACTGAAGGCGTAGCCCGGCGCGGCGTGCCTGGCCGCGTAGAGCTGGACCAGCTCGCCGGCGATCTCACGAACAGCCTTGCGCGCCTTGCGTTTCGTGTTCTGCCAGTCGGAGCCGCCGAGCTTCGACAACGACGGCTGCTCGCCTCCGACATAACGCGACAACTGATCGAGCGAATCCATCGGCACATAAAGCCGGTCGCCGGGTTGCCCACGCTTGGAGGCCGCATACTCCAGCACGAGGTACTCCCGTCGCGCGCCCGACACAGTGCGTTCGATCATCTCGACGAACTTGCCGATGCCGTGCTGATCGTGCACGACGAGATCGCCCGCGGTGAGCGCAAGCGGGTCGACTTGATTGCGACGCTTGGCGGGCAATCGCTTTCCGTCGCGCACACTGGCGACGCGGTTGCCGGTGAGGTCCGTCTCCGTCACGATCACCAATCCCGCACTTGGACTGACGATTCCGTGACGCAGCGCGCCGTTGAACACCGACACGGTTCCCGGTTCGGGTCGCGCGCCCCCGTCGACGAGTGCGTGCGGAACCTCTGCGTCGGCAAGTCGCTCGCAGACACGCTGTGCGGTGCCCTTGCCCGCGACCACGATCGCAGCGGTGTTGCCCGCGCTGACGTGAGCGCGCAGTCCGGCGAACACGATCCGGATCTCCTCGTCGTCACCATGCGGCGTCGGCCCCGGGGTGATGTCGAGTTCGTATTCTTCGCCGAAGCCCGCAGACAGCGGACTCATCGTCCACCACGACCGACCCGCCGCGAGCGTGGCCTTCTCGACGTCATCGAGTGGCCGATAAGCACTGGCCTGCAAATCAATTCCGGTCGGACCGGACATATCGCGGGTGTCGACGGGCGCCGTGGCTCCCATCGCGGCGGCGTTCCACGACGCCTCGAGGAACTCGGCTCCGGTTTGTGCGAGATCGGCTGCGCGCGTGCGGACCTTCTCGGGATCGAGCACGAGCACGCGGGTGCCGGCGGGCAGCACCTCGGTCAGCAACTGCATCTCGCCGTCGACAAGCGCCGGTGTCAGCGCTTCCATTCCCGCGACCGGAATACCCTCGGCGAGCGAGGTGAGCATCTCGACGAGCGAGGGATCGTCGGCGTTCTCGACGGCGAGTTCTGCCGCGCGTTCGCGCACGGGCGGGGTGAGCAGCAGCTCGCGACAGGGATGGATGAGGACTACCGACGCGTCGACCTCGGGTTGGCTACGCTGATCCGCCACCGAGAACGCCCGCATCTCGGAGATCTCATCGCCCCAGAACTCGACCCGCACAGGGAAATCGGCGGTGGTCGGGAAGACGTCGAGAATGCCGCCGCGTACGGCGAATTCGCCACGCCGACCGACCATGTCGACGCGCTCGTACGCCATCTCGACGAGATCGGTGAGCAAGCCGTCGAAGTCGAGTTCGATGCCCTCACGCAACGTCATGGTGCGTATCTCCCCGAGCCCGGGCGCCATCGGCTGCACCAGTGATCGGACGGTGGTAACCACCACGCGCAGCGGAGCGTCGCCCGGGTGCGCCAGCCGATGCAGCACCTCGAGACGCTGCCCGACGACCTCGGCGCTCGGCGAGAGCCGTTCGTGCGGAAGCGTCTCCCACGACGGGAACTGCGCCACCGCAGACTCGTCGTCGAGAAGCTCGCGTAGTTCGGCCGTCAGGTCGTCGGCTTCGCGTCCATTCGCCGAGACGACGAGGATCGGCGCGTCAGCAACCTCGGAGAGACAACTGACCACGAACGGCCGGGCGGCGTCGGGGGCAGTGATCGCGAGTTGCGGATCGTCGCGATGGTCACGCAGTGCCGCGATGCTCGTGTCCGCGCAGGCGAGGGATGCGAGTCCGTGAAGGGCGGGAGTAGACGACACTTCGGCAATTCTAGGGCACGGCAATTCTGCCAGGCAGATGCCGCTAGTCGGCTGTCGCTGCCTGCCGCGCCCGATACGCCGCGACGGCGTTGCGATTACCGCAGGCCGTCGAGCAATACCGCCGAGACCGGTTGCGAGAAAGGTCGACGACGACGCCCTCGCAGCCCGCGTCGGCGCAGACGGACAACCTCGACATGTCGTCGGCCCTGATCACGTCGATCATGGCCATCGCGGTCTCGACCATGATCCGGTCGGCGAGGGGGGCGTCGTCGTCGATGGCGTGCAGATGCCAGTCCGTGTCGCCGTGTCGCACCAGCCGCGGCACGGCCAGGTGCCGACTCAGGATCTCGTTGACTTGATCGACGGCACGGTCGCGGTCGGCGATGAGCAGCGCTCGCAGCGCCGGCCGGATCGCCGACACGGCGTCGAGTTCTTGCTGGTCACCGTCATGGCGGCCGGTATAGCCGTAGTGGTCCCAGAAGGCGTCGAGGTCGTCGATGGAACGCAGGGTCTCTGGCGACTCTGCCGAGTTGGCGAGCGCAACCGCTGCCTGCAGCGCCAGATCGACGTCATCACCGAAAACCATGTTGACACCTTACCAAGGCCGCCGCTAGCGTCATTACCCATGACGTCGGTGACCCATGACCGCACGCCGGCAGAGGTGGCCGCTCGCAGACGCGCGGGCCTGATCCTGGCCCTGGTGTCGGCAACGAGCTTCGGGCTGTCGGGCGCGCTCGGCACGCCGCTGATGGCCGCGGGGTGGAGCGCGGGCGCTGTCGTCGCGATCCGCATCGGCATCGGCGGTCTCGCGTTGCTGCCGTTCGCCATTCGCGACCTCGGCGGTGTCTCGGCGCTGCGATGGTCGACGCCGTCGACGCTGGTCCGCGACCACGGCAGGACGATCGCGCTCTACGGATTCCTCGGCATGGCCGTCGCACAGTTCTGCTACTTCTCCGCCATCGAGCACATGGACGTCGGACCGGCCCTACTCATCGAGTACACCGCACCCGTTGTCGTGGTCGCGTGGATGTGGGCGATCCACCGCCAGCGGCCGTCGCGGTGGGCGCTGGCTGGTATTGCGGTGAGCGGCGTCGGATTGGTCGGAGTCCTCGACCTCGTCGGCGGCACCTCGGTGAGCCCCGTCGGTGCGCTGTGGGCGTCGGGCGCAATGCTCGGCGCCGCCGGCTACTTCATCATTTCGGCCAAGGAGAACGATTCACTGCCGCCGTCTGTGCTCGCGGCGAGCGGAATGGTCTTTGCGGCAACACTTCTCGGAGTACTCGGCCTCGTGCATGCACTGCCGATGACGATCGGCGACCCGACGGTCCACTTCGCCGGATTCGACGCACCGGCATGGACGGTGCTGGCTGCTCTCGCGCTCGTCACCGCGGCGACCGCATATCTCACCGGAATCGGTGCCGCGCGCAGACTCGGAGCGCGGCTCGCCTCGATGTTCGCGCTTGTCGAGGTCTTGGCCGCGGTCGTATGGGCCGCGATCCTGCTCGATCAGGTCCCGGCGGCGCTCCAGATCGTCGGCGGCGTCTTGATTGTCGTCGGGGTCATCGCGGCCAAGATCGGCGAACCGGGCACGTCGACGTCGCCCGTCGGCGAGCCGTTGCCGCTTGGCCACGTGCCAGAAGGCCCCGAGAACGATGCTGCCGACAGCCATGCTCCCGACAACGATGCCGCAACGTCTGCACCCGAGACTTAACCGGACTGCGGTCCGGTTGATACGATGTTCGCATGTCAGCCCCCGAACCCACCCGCCAGCCGACGCTGTTCCTGAGTCACGGCGCCCCACCACTCGTCGACAGCGAACGATGGGTCTCCCAGCTCACCGAGCTGTCCACCACACTCGACCGTCCATCGGCGATCCTGGTGGTGTCGGCGCACTGGGAGGCCGCGCCGCTGACGATCGGTTCGACCGACCCGACCACGCCCCTGACCTACGACTTCTGGGGATTTCCCGAGCGCTTCTATCGCACCACCTACTGGTCGCCCGGTGCTCCCGATCTCGCGGCGAGAGTCGCGGCGATGATGCCCGACGGCACCGCAATCGCCCGTGACCAGCACCGTCGCCTCGACCACGGCGCATACGTGCCGTTGACGGTCATGTACCCCGACGCCGATATTCCCGTGCTCCAGATCTCGCTTCCCACACTCGACCCCGCACAATTGCTGAACCTCGGCCGTCGACTCGCACCGCTGCGCGACGAGGGAGTGCTCATCATCGGATCGGGTTTCACCACGCACGGGCTGCCGTATCTGACCGACCCGTCCCCCGACGCCGCGCCGCCGAGCTGGTCATCGGAGTTCGACGCCTGGGCGCACGAGCGTTTCGCCGACGGCGACGTCGAGTCCCTGATCGATTTTCGACGCACCGCCCCGGGAATGCCCTACGCCCACCCCACTATTGAGCATTTCGCGCCGCTCTTCGTCGCGCTGGGCGCCAGCGACGATCCCGAGCAACAGGCCGACCAGGTCATCGACGGGTTCTGGATGGGCCTTGCCAAGCGGTCGCTGGTGCTTGCCTGAGGGGACCTCTCACCGGATCCGCCTGCGCCTGCTCACTCAGTCGTGAGCGGCGTAGATCGCCTCGGCAAGTTCAAGTTTGAGCTGCTGGAACTCTGGCGTTGCAATCACCGCAGGCGATCGGACGCCGTCCGGCGTATCGCCGGGTAGTTCGATTCGTCGATCGATCGAGATTCGCCCGGGCCGCGCGCTCATCACGAGCACTCGCGTCGATAAAAACACTGCCTCCTCGACCGAGTGGGTCACGAAAATGATCGTCTTACGTTCACGTCGCCAGATTCCGAGCAGCTCGACCTGAAGACGCTCACGCGTCAATGGATCGAGCGCCCCATACGGCTCGTCCATGAGAATCAGCCGCGGATCGTTCACCAACACCCGCGCGATCTGTGCACGCTGCTGCATACCACCGGACAGTTCATACGGTCGTCTCTCGCCAAATCCCGTCAGACCAACCAACTCGAGCATCGCCGAAGCCTTGTTCTCACGCTCTTGTTTCGGCACACCGCGCATCTTGGGCCCGAACTCGACGTTGCGCCGCACCGACAACCACGGGTACAGAGTCGCCGCCTGAAAGACGACCCCCCGTTCCGGTGACGGTCCGTCGATATGCGCGCTACCGATCATCACCGTTCCCTCGGTAGGTTCGAGAAATCCAGCAATGATCTGGAGCAGCGTGGTCTTGCCACATCCGGACGGCCCTACGAGACAGACGAACTCGCCGGGGTCGATGGTGAGGTCAGTGCGCGCAAGTGCGACCACCTCCGACGATCCCGATGAGTACGTCTGGCCGACGCCGGTGAGAGTCAGGCGATCTGCCAGACTCTCTTGCGCGGCGGAACCGCTCGTCCCAAGACCTTGTGGCCCACTGTCATTGGCTTCGGTAGCACTGCTCGTGTTCATTGTCCCGCCACCTCATTGATTGCGGTGCTGTAGACCGCGTTGTTGTATACCTGCTGGTCGCTGACCGCATCGACTTCACCCTGATCCTTGAGAAAGGACGCGGTGTCGAACAGTGAACGCGCGAGTCCGCCACCAAACCACCGTGGCTGCGATTGTTCCTTCGCGTTCAGATAGACATATCCCTTCAGCTGTGTGCGCACCTGCTCGGGAGGCACACCGAGTTGCCCGGAGATCCGTTCGACGGCATCGTCAGGCTTGTTCTTGATCTGCTCGACCGCCCAGTTCTGAGCGACCGTCCACATCCGCATGGCCTTGGGATTCTCCCTGACAAACGCGCCGCGTGCGCCCTCGAGATCGAATGTGGGACTTCCGGCGTCGGCGGTGTCCTCTGCGGTCATGATGATGTGACCGGACCGTGTGAGTTGTGACAGCGTCGGCTCCCAAATCCATGCGGCGTCGATCTGTCCTCCCTGCCACGCGCCAAGGATGGCGCTCGGCTCCAGGTTGATCACGGTGACGTCGCCGGTGATACCCGCTTTTGTCAGTGCGGACATGAGACTCAGGTGTGATGTCGAGCCAAACGGCACACCAATCTTCTTGCCGCGCAACTGACTGATGGATTTGATCTCCGGATCGCGAACCACAAGCGACTCCGCACCGCCAATCACGTCTTGAATCCACACAACCGACACGTCAAGGTCCAGCGGCGCCGACAATGCCTTGGCTGCAGGCGCTGACCCGAACAGCCCGAGGTCAAGCGAGTTGGACCCGAAGGCACGTACCACATCGCCTCCCGATGAGAACTGCGTCCACACGATCTTGGCCTTGGGCATGCACTTGGTGAGTATGTCGGCATCCTTGACGACGAGATCACCGTTCGGGATTTGCTGATAGCCGATGCGGATATCGCCGGTGATCGACTCGTCGGGCTTCACCGGGCAGGAGACCTCGGTGATCAGAGAGCGGCTTTGCTCGCCCCGACCTGACTTGACGATGCAGCCCGTTGCCGAGACGCTGACGCCGACACACAGAGCGGCGGCGACGGCGGTTCGGACCACCGTGCGTGTCGTGAAGAGCCGAGAAACGTTGCGCATCATACTTTTCCCTTCCAAGGCGCAACTGCGAGGCCGATCCACTTGAGAATCGAGTCAAGCACGAGTGCGGTGATGCCGATGACGATGATGCAGGCGATGACCAAAGGGGTGCGTAGCTGGGTGCCCGCTATGTAGGCGAGTCCGCCAACGCCTGGGATACCGTTGTTGAGTTCGGCCGCGACCACTGTGGTCCAGGCGAACCCGACCGCCAAGCGGATACCGCTGACGATCTCCGGCGCCGTCGCCGGCAAGATCACCCGGGTGATGACCTGCATCCGGGAAGCACCAAGACTCCGTGCCGCGTTGATGTAGTCAGCCTTGACGCCGAGAATTCCGGTGACCGTCGCAACTGTTATCGCCGGGAAGGCCGCGAGAAACAGCAGCCAGATTTTCGACGTGTCACCGATTCCAAACCAGACGATTAAGAGGCTGAAGTAGCCAAGCGGCGGCAGCGCGCGCAGAAAGTTGAGATAGGGCTCGATGACGGTCGCAATGACCTTCGACGTTCCCATCAGCACCCCTAGGAGCACGCCGACGATAATCGCTGCACCCACACCAACAAAGATGCGTTGCAGACTCGCTATCAAGTGCTCCCAAAGGAAATAGTTCTGTTCGCCCAACACTTCTCGCGGAACACCTGGGGCCACCTGGTGCCACGTGTTCGCACGGATAAACGCGTCCCACACTGCACCGGGACTCGGCAGATACAACGGACTGACGATTCCGACAGCAGTGATCGTCCACCACACAACTAAGAAGGCGATGAGCGCACCCAGTCGAATCGCCCAGGACCGCAAGAGCTTCGACGATATGGAGAGCCGTGCGTGGATCGACGGCTTGGGGATCGAGGTCGCTAGCGCGTTCATGCTGTCCTCCGGTGTACGCGCTGTGCACTGGTCTGATCGCGGGCGAGCAACAGCATGCTGTCGACGTTCACATGCGGCGGTCGAGTTACCACCCAACTCACCGCATCAGCGACGTCAGCCGCACTCAGGGGCGCCAACCCCGCATAGACCGCCGCGGCACGGTCAACGTCACCGTCGAAGCGGTTGATGGAGAACTCCGTTTCGACCATCCCCGGGTCGATTTCACAGACACGCACCGGCTCGCCGAGCAGTTCCAGCCGAAGCACCCGCGTGAGTGCGCGCACGGCATGCTTTGCCGCGTTGTATCCGCCGCCGCCGAGGTACGGCTCGATGGCGGCGACCGAACCAACCGTGACAACCGTGGCACATCTCGACGCGCGCAACAGCGGCAACAGCTGCCGGGTCACCCGGAGGACGCCGAGCACGTTCATGTCGAACATGGCCTGCCAGTCCGCATCCGAGGACTCGGCGATCGAATCGGCTCCGATCGCGCCGCCGGCGTTGTTGACCAGCACATCAGCTCGCTCAAGGAGTCCACAGAAGGCTGTGACCGAGTTGGGATCGGTCACATCGAGGTGCGCGACCGTCACTCTCGCCTCCGGGTGATCAGCGCGAATCTTTGCCGCGAGGTCGTCGAGCCGTTCGATACGACGCGCACCAATGTGCAGGTCGTGACCGGCCGCCACGAGGGCCCGAGCGCTCGCCGCGCCGATGCCACTACTGGCGCCCGTGATCACAGCAAGTGGGCGGAAGGGGTCGGGAGCGTCGGCCATGGTGAAGGTCCTCCTCAAAGGGGTAGCGGCTGCTGAACACAGTGGGACAGCACGTTTGATACAGCGTCGGGCAGAACTGGTGCTACGAGAAGGGCCACAACCGCCCAATACTGCAGGGCCAGATGTAACGAATAGGCCATCCCTGTGTCATTCGCAACGAACTCTGCCCACCCGCTCGTAGACGGTTGAGGCCACAACCTGGCGCTTCGCTGCATCTCGGCGAGCGACAGTGCAGATACGATCCACGGCCGCGAATTTCACACCGCATCTGGCTCTGTCAATTGAGAGAGTTCTGGCCCTTTCAGTGGTGCCAACCGGCTGAGACAGTGGACACAACGTCAACGACGCCATCATCGGTCGCCGACGAAATACAGACGCTGCACTGTTGTAGCGACCCCCACGTCGAGAAGGAGATCCGGATGCCCGCACCCGAGAACGCGCAGGCCGCACAGACATACGCACTCGACCGCGCACACGTCTTTCACTCATGGTCGGCGCAAGCAACGCTCGACCCGCTCGTCATCACAGGCGCCGAAGGCATGTACGTGTTCGACGGAGACGGCAACCGGTTGCTCGATTTCTCCTCTCAGCTGGTGTTCACCAATATCGGCCACCAACATCCGAGAGTGGTGCGCGCGATCGCAGACCAGGCGTCGACGCTGTGCACCATCGCACCCGCACATGCAAACTCTGCTCGGGCTCGCGCTGCCGAACTCATCGCTGACATCGCACCGGCGGGATTCAACAAGGTCTTCTTCACCAACGGCGGTGCCGACGCCGTCGAGCACGCCGTCCGAATGGCACGACTAACCACGGGCCGATACAAGACACTCTCTGCCTTCCGCGGTTATCACGGCGGCACGCAGCAGGCAATTAATCTCACCGGAGATCCACGTCGTTGGCCGAATGACTACGGCTCGTCGGGCGCCGTGCATTTTTTCGCCCCGTTTCTTTACCGCAGCCAATTCCACGCCACCACGCAGGAGGAGGAATGCGCCCGGGCACTCGCACATCTCCGCACCCTTATCGAATTCGAAGGCCCTGACGACTTCGCCGCGATCATCCTTGAATCCGTACCCGGCACAGCGGGAATCATGCCGCCGCCGCCGGGCTACCTCGCAGGCGTGCGCGAGCTGTGCGATCAGTTCGGCATCGTCATGATCCTCGACGAGGTGATGGCAGGGTTCGGCCGAACCGGCAAGTGGTTGGCACTCGAGCACTTCGACGCCGTACCCGATCTCATCACCTTCGCGAAGGGCGTGAACTCGGGCTACGTTCCCATGGGCGGCGTGATCCTGTCCGATCGAATCGCCGACGAGTTCGCCACGCGCGCATACCCGGGCGGCCTCACCTACTCAGGCCACCCGTTAGCCGCCGCCGCGGCGGTGGCGACCATCGAAACCATGCACGAGGAGAAGCTCGTTGACAACGCTGCGACAGTCGGAACCGAGGTACTCGGACCCGGTCTGCGCGAACTCGCAGAACGTCATTCGATCATCGGCGATGTACGCGGACTCGGCGTCTTCTGGGCCATCGAGCTCGTCTCCGATCGCCAAACCAAGCAACCGCTGGCGCCGTACGGGGGCAGTTCGCCCGAGATGAAGGCCATCGCCGATCGCGCTCAGCGCAACGGTCTATTGATGTTCCAGAACATGAACCGCTTTCATCTCACGCCACCCTGCATCGTCTCGGCAGAGGAAACCAAGCAAGCCTTGGCGATTCTCGACGACGCGCTCTGCGCGGTCTGAGCTCGACGCCGGGTTCTCACGGCAACGCTGCCGCGAGAGCGCGGATGCCCGGTTCGATCTGCTCGGTACGCATTGCGCTGTAGCCCAACCGTAGGTTCGTATTGCGCCACGTCCCGGGAAAGTAGTATCGCGATCCATCGGCGACGAGCACGCCGTGGCCGCGGGCACGCAACGCCCAACGCTTGCAATCGATCTCGGGCGGAGCCGTGTACCACAGGCTGACTCCACCTGGCGGGTATGCGCTTGCACCCTCAGGCATCGGAAGATGTTGCGCCACTGCCGAGGTCAACGCTTCCCAGTTGCCGCGGAGACGTCTGCGTTGGCCACGCAACACCTTGTGATAGTCACCAGACGAAATGAAGATTCCCAGCGCCCGCTGCAAATGACCCGCGAGATGCTTTGAACGGTGGTGACGTTCGACGCGCAGCGCTGCAATCACGTCGGGATGGGCCACTACGAAACCGAGCCGCAGACCCGCCGCGAGGAATTTCGAGAACGAGCCGATGTAGAGCACCCTCCCACTGGTGTCCATTGCCTTGAGTGACGGTGAAGGTTGACCGCGGAATCGGAACTCGCTGTCGTAATCATCCTCAATGACGAATGCATCGCGATCTGAGAGCGAGTCCATGAGCAAGCGCCGACGCGGCATGCTGAGCGTCACGTTGGTCGGATGATGATGACTCGGTGTGAGGTAGATGGCATCGAACCGGGCCGCATCCTCGATGACTGCGCCCCACTGATCGGTCGCAAGCGGAACCACCGACGCCCCGATGCGGGTGCAGATATGCCACGCGTCCACATAGCCGGGGTTCTCCACAGCGACCGTCGACGACGGACCCAACAACACGTCTGCGATCAGCGAAAGACCCTGCTGCGCACCAGAAGTGATCAGTACTTCGTCGGGCGTCGCCGCCACACCGCGGGATGGCAGGATCTCGTTGCACAACGCGTCGAGGAGCAGCGGGTCATCTGAGTCGCCCGCGTCGCGGATACTGTAAGCCAGATGTGGGTGATGAAGCGCCGCAACCATCGCACGCTGCCAGGCGCGCGCCGGAAAAGATCTCACCTCCGGCTGCGCCGAGATGAACGGGTAAGGATAGTCCTGCCAGTTGGTGAACGCGGGCGCACGCGTGACCGGCAACTGCCTCACACCCGACTGCCTACGTTCGAGACGTGGCTGCCAGTCCATTGCCCGCGCCCGCGCTGGCAAGGTGGCACGAGATGCGACCGCTCGCGTAGCGAGATCTACGGGATAGAGGCCAGAACGAGGTCTGCTTTCCACGAGTCCAGCCCCGGTCAGTTCCTGATACGCCAGGGCTACGGTGTTGCGCGAGACGCCGAGGGAAGAAGCAAGGTAGCGCGTCGACGGCATCGGCCGCGTCTGGCCGTAGACGCCTCGGGCGAGTTGGTCCTCGAGAAGTGCGCGTACCTGACGGTAGAGCGGTGTAGACGACGACTGGTTGACTGACAACGGCGTCAGTTCCTCGCTGAACTCACGCCCGCCCAATCTGGCCTCCTTGTTCATGCCCAATCTGGCACTTTTAGTGTGACAGCGTAGAGACCAGTCTAGAGCGGTGAGTGTTTTGACGCCGTGGGCAATGGCTGCCGTCGTCGGGATCGTCCTCGCGGGCTCGTTGGTCCAGGGAGTTTCCGGTTCGGGCTTCGGAGTCGTCACCGCTCCCGCGCTACTGATGGTCGCACCGCAACTCGTTCCGACGACACTGCTGTGCCTGGCAACCGTGGCTTGTGGCTTCGGGGCATGGCGCGAGCGCACGCACATCGACTGGGCATTCGTGTCCAGATGCCTCATCGCCGCAGTGCCGGGCACCGCGACTGGCCTCGTCGCAGTCCACCTCGTAGCCGCTCCAACGTTGGAAGTGGGTATTGCAACTGCGGTAATCCTCGGTGGTGTCGCAGGCCTGTGTGGAGCTCGGGTCCCACTTTCCCACCGTGGCACCGTCGCAGCCGGATTTCTCTCCGGCGCACTCAATTATGCTGCGGCACTCCCCGGGCCGCCGCTGGCCCTCACCTACCGGACTCCCGACGCCGCGCAAATCCGTGCGACCCTTTCGGCTGTGTTCACGATGATGTCGCTCGCCACGTCAATCGTGGTGACGACGATCGGGCGAGGCGGAATCGAGAACCTAAAAGCCGCAGCACTTCTCGCTGCTCCGCTCGCTGTCGGCATCGCATTCGGACGTCGAATCGCGCCCTGGGTGAGCGCAACCTGGACAGCGCGAGCGGGGATGTCGTTGTCAGTCCTCGCCGGATTGGGACTCCTGCTCAACAACGTCTGACGCGCGGTCGGTAGATGTCGCGTCGCCAACCGTTCGCGCTTTGTGTTCGACGTAATCCGGCCCGACGAGTTCGGGGTCCGGGTCGAGGCGGGTGAGTCCGTTCCAGCAGAGATTGACCAGGTGCGCCGCGACAACCTCTTTCGACGGTTCGCGGACGTCGAGCCACCACTGCGCCGTCACCGACACCATCCCGACGAGCGCCTGTGCGTACATCGGGGCCAGCTTCGGGTCGAATCCCCGTCGTTCGAAGTCGCCGGCAAGGATGTGCTCGACCTGGCTGATGGCGTCATTCAGAAGACTTCCGTACGTCGCGTTGTCCCTCGACGACGCACTGTCGCCGCGCACGAGGATGCGGAATCCGTCGGTGCGCTCCTCCATGTAGGTCAACAGCGCCAAGGCCACCTGCTGAATGCGATACAACGAGCGGTTCTTGGAGAGCGACGACGTGATCATCTCGAGCAGGGTCTCCATCTCACGGTCGACGACGACCGCGTAGAGACCTTCCTTACCTCCGAAGTGCTCGTACACAATCGGTTTCGACACCCCGGCGCGCTGGGCGATCTCTTCGATGGATGTGCCCTCGAAGCCCCGCTCGGCGAACAGACCGCGCGCGACCTCGATCAGTTGCAGGCGTCGTTGGGCGCCGGTCATGCGGGCCCGTGGCGCGCGTTTGACCTCACCTGTGCTCGAGTTCGCCGGACGGCTGACAGCCATGAGGCCACCCTACGAGATCTCCCACGCCCAATCGACCTGACGCTCCGGCTGCCCCCCGTCCCACGCGGCAGGACCCGAGAAGACGCACCCAGCTCACCGGAGGATGTGTCGTATCGAAGGAAGTGGGCGCTGCAGCACACACATCCTTCGATACGACGCACATTCACCTTATAAAGATGCGCAATCCACCTATTCTCGTCGGTTTAGACGTACTCACCTCTTCCGCGGTTGTAAACCCCCCATATTTCGGACTTATGCCGAGAGTGCGGATTTCCTACGGTCAGATACATCGCCCGTAGAGAGTCACGTATCCAGCGCGTGGCAACGGACGACGAGAGACGAAGGATGGACCATGAGACCTCACAGAAGCTTGCTCCAGGTACTCGGCATGTCGATCGCCGTGACCGCGATGATCCTCGGCCTGACAACGGCCACCGCCGCGAAGAGCGAGGCCACGCCTCTCCCGCAGGGCGGTTCAAGTGCCGTCCTGGTGATCACCAACAACACCGGTATGCCGTTGACCCTGAAGCAATTCCCCGATACCAGCGTCGGTGCGGGTAGTTCGATGGACTTCCGATGGATCGATGCGCCACCCGCCTCGCTCGGCATGGGCAGAACGGCCGTCGTACGCGCCTGGACGTCGAACCCTCTGGCCATGGGCGTCACTGTCACCTATACCTACACCTACCGCTCCGCCGTGGTGAATTACACAGCCTCCCTGCGCCACACTCTCGGATTCACCGATATCTCCGGCAGTAAAGCCTCCCCCGGTGAATCCGTGAGGGCCACCCTGATCCGTCCCGCTCCGAAAATGCTCGCCACCTACGTGTTGTCGTGAATCGCACCCGAGTCTGATCCTCATGCGAATCAGTGTTGACACGGCGGACGGACTCGTCGACTCGCTCATCGAGTTCAACGTGTTCGACACACCAGCGGAGAAGGTCGAACTCGTTGTCGATGGTGTAGACGCCGCGGGATCGCACTGGCGGTCCCGCGGCACCCATCGGCTCGGCAAAGACGGACGGATAGACCTCACCGATCCAGACCTACCGTGGTGGGACATGCGGCTCGTCGACAACCCGAGCTCCCCGGAAATTTTCGAATCCTGCGACGGCACATTGGATTTCACTGTCTCGGTATCCGACGGTACGTCCAGCGACAAGGTCACGGTCCCTCGTACGTGGGGACGCGAGCACACGGTGGAACAGCGACGAGGCGACGGATGGCAGCTACAGATCTACCGTCCGGAGTCAGCTGACTACCGTCTGCCGGGAATCGTGGTGTTCCCCGGGACGATGGTCACCAGGTCGGTGACAGCGATGGCCGCGCTGCTCGCCGCTCACGGCTATGTCGCGGCGGTCCTCTTCTACACTCAGCGCCCGGGGTTGCCCGATTCGTTCAGCAGAATTGCCACGGAGAACATCGCCGCGGGCATCGAATGCTTCGCCGCTCTGCCCTACGTCGACGAGGACATGATCGCGCTCCACGCGTCGTCGGTAGGTGTGCAGACAGCACTGACGACGATGGTGACAATGGGGACCTCCGCTCGCGCAGTCGTCGCGGTGGCCCCCAGCCACGTCGTGTTCCAGGCACTCCGCCGCGACGGCCCTCCCGAGAAGATCTCCGCCCTCACCCACGGCGGCGTCGATCTGCCGTATGTCCCCGTGCGTAGCGAGCGACTACTCGGACAACTCGCCGTGAATCTCCTGCGCCGCAAAATCTCTCACGGGCGCTCGTCGATGGCGCTGTCGACCCACGCCGCATACGCCGCAGGCCTGCGGGATCATTCGGCTGTAGAGGCCGCGACCATAGCCGTGGAGAAGATCGAGTGCCCGATGTTGGTCGCCGCGGGCACCGACGACCAGTGCTATCCGGCTGCGGACATGGCAGACGAGATGATTCGACGCCGCAGCGACGAGCACGCCACCCACGCAGTCGACGACGAACTGCTGATCTATCCCCAGGTGGGCCACTTCATCCGTCCGCCCGCGATTCCCACGACGGTCACCCGGTCGGCCTCGCTGATCTCGGGCGGCGAGCCGCGCCATATCGCAGCGGCACAGCGGGACTGCTGGACCCGGACACTCGCTTTCCTGCACCAACACCTGACCTGATCACCTCGCGCCGCATTCGGATGGTGCGACACATTTCGACCCTTTTACTCACCGTGATCAAAACGTGACACTGAGGTCCGGCGATTGCCCTCAGGGACGTCGGCGCCGGTCAGCGGGCCAGCATGCTCGCTTGTCAGGTGTACACGCCGACACGGAATTGCGGGAATCACCCAAGAGTCGCGGTTGCTTTGTAGGCTGAATTCTCTCTGAACGCTCACCACGACGAGGGGATAGCTGTGGGCAGTTTGTGGAACTATATCCACGCACACGCCGCGAACCTGACGTTCCTCACCTATCAGCACGCATCTCTGGCATTTCAGACGGTTCTCGTCGGCACCGTGGTCGCGATCATCGTCGCGGTGCTCGTGTACCGACGCCCGTTGGGGTCGGCGCTCACGCTGACGTCGAGTCGCGTGGCGCTGACGATCCCCTCGCTCGCGCTTCTCGCCCTGCTGATCGTCCCGTTCGGTCTCGGCGTCGTGCCGTCGTTCATCATGCTGGCGTTCTTCGCCGCGCTCCCCGTGATCGGCAATGCGATCGTCGGGCTGCGTTCGGTGCCGGCAAGCGTGATCGAGTCAGCTCAGGGAATCGGATTGTCCCGCTGGCGAATTCTGCTGAGCGTCGAGTTGCCGATCGCGTGGCCGGTGATCCTGACCGGGATTCGCGTCTCGACCCAGATGATCGTCGGAGTCGCCGCGATCGTCGCCTACGTCCTCGGACCCGGCCTCGGATCGTTGATCTTCAACGGGTTGTCTCGCCTCGGTGGCGCTAATGCACTCCAAATGGCGCTCACCGGAACCATTCTCATCGTCTTGATCGCTCTGGTCTTCGACGCCCTGCTCGTTCTCCTCGGCCGCTTCACCATCTCCAAAGGACTGTCATGACCGACGTAGCCAACACGCCGGCCCCCGGGGCCGGTAGCGCATCCGGGGCAACGGTGACCGGTGCCCCCATCCGACTCGACGGCGTCGAGAAACGATTCCGGGGGCAAGACCAGCCCGCCGTGGGACACCTCGACCTCGACATCGAGGCGGGCCATATCGTCGCCTTCGTCGGCCCATCGGGTTGCGGTAAGACGACGACCCTCAAGATGATCAACCGGCTGATCGAACCGTCCGACGGCAGGATCTTCATCGACGAGCGCGACGTCACCAAGGAGAATCCCGACAAACTCCGACAGTCCATCGGCTACGTGATCCAATCGGGCGGCCTCTTCCCGCACTGGACCGTCGAGAAGAACATCGGAGCCATCCCCCGGGTACTCGGCTGGGACAAGAAGCGGATCGCCGAGCGCACCGAGTACCTACTCGATCTCGTCGGCCTCGATCCCGCGCAGTTCGCCACTCGACTCCCCAAGGACATGTCGGGCGGTCAGCAGCAGCGTGTCGGCGTCGCACGTGCCCTCGCCGCCGATCCGCCGGTCCTCCTCATGGATGAGCCGTTCGGCGCGGTCGACCCGATCACGCGAGTCCGGTTGCAGGACAGCCTGATCGCCATCCAACACGAGCTCGGCAAGACCATCGTGATCGTGACGCACGACTTCGAGGAGGCCACCAAGCTCGGCGACAAGGTGCTGATCCTGTCGCAGGGGGCTCACGTCGAGCAGTACGCGGCGCCCGAGGAGATTCTGGCCAACCCCGCCTCACCCTTCGTCGAAGAGTTCATCGGGTCGGGGGCGACGCTTGCGCAGCTAACGCTGTCGCGCGTGCGCGACGTCGAACAAGACTCGGTGATCACCGCGCGCGTCGGCGAGGGTTCCGGAGAGGTGATCACGCGCGCACGGGCCGCGGGGCAGAGTTGGGTGGTCGTCGTCGACAAGCACGACCGCCCGCGTGCATGGCCGTCGCTGGATGAGGTTGCCTCCAAGCCGGAGGTCTCCGACTACCTCGATCCGCGGCTGCCCGTCGTAGCCGAATCGTCGACGCTCAACGACGCCCTCGACACCATGCTCGCGGCCAGCCAGGGCGGCACGCTGGTGACAGATCGTCACGGCGCCGTCGTCGGCATGCTCACCATCGCCTCGGTCATGGACATCATCCGTACGCAACTTTCCGAAGCCCGCCCCGACGAGGACGACGGCTCGTACGAAAGTCACACCGAGGGAACCGCCCCCACCGAGACGCCGGTGATCGCTGCCGACGACCCCGAGCAGAACGCGGGCGCATGAAACAACGATTCCGCAACCTCCCGATCGACGTGTGGTTCGAGCCACTCGTCTTCATCGTGCTGGCCGTCGGATATTTCAGTTGGTATGCGACGACGACATTCACCGAGACCGAGCAGGCGTCGCTGGGCTGGTCGACTCTGCAGTCCACCATCATCGACCACATCGAGCTCACTCTCGTCGCGGCCATCGTCGTCATCGTCATCGCAATTCCCTTGGGAATCCTGTTGACCCGGCCGTCGATGCGATGGCTCTCGCCGATCGCGGTGAACATCGCGAACATCGGTCAAGCTGCGCCCGCCGTCGGACTGCTGGTGTTGTTCACATTCTGGCTCGGCACCGGATTCCGTACTGCCGTCATCGGTTTGGTCGTGTACGCGGTCCTGCCTATCCTGCAGAACACGATCGTCGGGTTGCGCCAGGTCGACCAACGCACCATCGAGGCGTCGCGCGGTATCGGATACTCGGCGGCGCGCACGCTCGTGCAGGTCGAACTCCCGCTGGCCGTGCCCGTCATCCTCAACGGTGTCCGCACCGCCCTGGTGATCCTGGTCGGCACGGCCACCCTGAGTACCTTCATCGGCGCGACGAGCCTCGGCACGCTGATCACCACCGGCGTCACGCTCTTCTTGCCCAAGCTGTTGATCTCGGGCGCGATACTCGTCGCTCTGCTCGCCATGATCATCGACTGGCTCGGCCGGGTCTTCGAACTGGTCGCTACACCGAAGGGCGTCGCATGAGCGCCACGCGAGCACGACTCGCCACCGTCGCAACACTTCTCGTCGTCGCCGTCATCGGCCTTGCGGGATGTGGTCTGGTCAGTTCGTCGGGCACCTTCAAGCAGGCGTCGCTTCCCGACGGTTCCCGACCGCTCGACGGAGCCAAGCTCACCGTCACGTCGAAGAGCTTCACCGAGGGCGTCATCCTCGGCAAGATCACCGCCACGTACCTCGCGGCGGCAGGTGCCGACGTCACCGACCTCACCGGCGCCCCCGGTTCGGCGTCGTCTCGACAGGCGCAACTCAACGGCGACGCCGACATCCTCTGGGAGTACACCGGAACCGGATGGGTGAACTACCACAACGAGACCGAGACCATCTCCGATCCGAAGGAACTCTGGCAGAAGGTCCACGACATCGAACTCAAGGAGAACCAGCTCGTCTGGCTCCCTCCCGCCAACTTCAACGACACCTACGCGTTCGCGGCATCGACGCCCACGGCGAAACGCCTTGGCGTGAAGTCTCTTTCGGACGTCGCCAAGCTTCCCGTCGCTGATCGCACCTTCTGCGTCGACGACGAATTCTTCTCCCGCCCAGATGGCTTCAAGCCGATGCTGGAGAAGTACGGCATGCCGCTCGACGGCCCGAACGGGGTTCCACTCGGCAACGTGACGCGCATGGACGCCGGCGTCGTCTACACGTCGACGGCCAAGAGCTCGCCGTGCAACTTCGGCATGGTCTACACCACCGACGGCCGGATCAAGAACCTCGACCTCGCCGTCCTCGAGGACGACAAGAAGTTCTTCCTGCCCTACAGCGGAACCGCCGTCGTTCGCGAGGACGTCATGAAGCGCTACCCGCAACTCAACGAGCTACTCGGAACCATCTCCGAGCGTCTCACCGACAACGTCATGCAGGAACTCAACGGCCGCGTCGACATCGACGGCGAAGACCCTGCCGACGTCGCATACGACTGGCTGCTCAGCGAGAAATTGATCGTCCCCAAGGACTAGTTGCCACTGCGCGTTCAGCGTCGCCTCTCCTCTTTGCCATTCATGGATGTTACGGTTACATTATCCAATGGCATTGACACCAGGAGGCGCACGTGTCGGTTGAGGTCGTCGACGGGTCAGCACCGCAAGTCAGCATGCTCGATCGCGGAACCGATGAGGTGTCGGCGCGGCTCGTCGATTCGTCGGCACGCTCGTCGCGCAACGCTCTGGTCGAGATCGACTGGGACGCTCCGATGGACCCGACGCTCTACGGCTGCAGCCCCGAGTGGTCGACGCTCTACGGCACCTCCTACTGGGTGGAGATGACCGAGGAGCAGCGCGTGCGGCTCACCAGACACGAGACGGCGTCGGTGATGTCGATCGGGATCTGGTTCGAGATGCTGTTGCAGCAGTTGGTACTCCGCGATCAGTACCTCGCCGACCGGCATCGTCCCGAGTACTGGTTCGCCATGACCGAGATCGCCGACGAATGCAGGCACTCGCTGATGTTCGCGAAGGCGTCGCAGAAACTCGCCGGGACGTCGTACGTGCCGCACCCTCGAATCGGCAAGGGAGCCAAGTTCTTTGCGGCCACCACCGGGGGCGAGATCGCGTACGGGGGCATCCTCGCCGCCGAGGAGATCCTCGACGTGTTCCAGCGCGGCTGCACCAGCGACGAACGCGTACTGCCGTTTGTCCGCACCGTGAACGAGATCCACGTGCTCGAGGAATCACGCCATATGCGCTTCGCACGCGAGCAGATCCGGGAGTCGATGGCCCATGTCGGCCGGGTGCGTCGCCAAGCCAGCGCGTACTACACGGCCGTGGCGGCGTCGTTCATCTTCACCAGCCTCGTGCGACCGCAGGCCTACGCCGACGCGGGACTCGACAAGTACCGCGCGGTCTCGGAGATGCGACGCAATCACCACTTCCAGGCGATGGTTCGTACCAGTTGCTCGCACCTGATGGGTTTCCTCGACGAGGTCGGGCTGCTGACACCCGCGGCAGCATCGGTCTACCGCAAGGTGCACATGCTCTGACCGACGTCAGGTCGACGCACCGCCACCGCGTCGGAACGCGATGCGGCAGGCCTGCACCTCGTGGATCTGCTCCTCGGTCAGTGCCGGGGTCCGCAGCGGCTCCGACGGAGGGGCGGCGTGGATGGCGTCGAGCAGTAGCTGGAGGTAGCGCTTCCACGCTCCGGGGACCGTCGCCTCGGTGATATCCGCGTACGACGACACCATCGAGAAGATGGAGAAGATGTCCGTCTCGACGACGTCCTCGCGCAGCACACCGGCGGCGTGTGCCCGATCGAAGACCTCGCCCATCCGCTTCGTCATGCGCGCCTTCACCGTCGCGATCGCGGGATCGGTGTGGTCGATCTGCATGATGATCGCGGCCAGCCCACGATCCTCGGCCATTGCCGTGCAGACCGTCGAGACCATCGTCACCACCGACGCCCACGGGTCGCTGTCCGCCGCGAGGACCCCCTCGGTCTGCTCTGCCACTTCCTCCAGATGCGCCGCGAATACGCCGACGATCAGCTCGTCGCGGTTGGCGAATCGTCGATAAACAGTACCCACACCCACACCGGCCGCTGCGGCGACGTCGTCGAGTGAGACGTCGAGGCCACGCTCGGCAAACAGCTTGTGAGCAGCGGCGATGATCCGACGTCGATTGCGCTCGGCGTCGGCGCGCAGGGGTCGTCCGGTCGGTGCGGCCGAACTCTGTTGTGTGGTCATCGTCACATTCTCTCAACCGGAGGAATCATCTCCGGATTCGCTTCGTTGCCACCCTCGTAAACGGAGGAGTCTTCTCCACTATTCCGCCACTTGGAGGACTGATGACCACAACCTACGACACTGCCGACGGATTGTCGGCGAACGGGGAGTCTCGGGAGGAACGACACCATCGCCTTCGGTGGGTCGTGCTCGGCGTACTCGGCCTCGCACAGTTGATGGTGGTGCTCGACGCGACCATCGTGAACATCGCACTCCCGCACGCGCAGGAGTCACTCGGATTCGGCGACGCCGATCGGCAATGGATCGTCACCGCATACTCGCTGGCGTTCGGCAGCCTGCTGCTCCTCGGTGGCCGACTGTCGGATCTGCTCGGCCGTAAGACCACCTTCATCGTCGGCCTCGTCGGATTCGCCGTGATGTCCGCGATCGGTGGCGCCGCGGTCAATTTCGACATGCTCGTCGTCGCCCGCGCAGGCCAGGGTGTCTTCGGCGCACTGCTCGCGCCCGCAGCACTGTCGCTGCTCACCACCACATTCACCGACCCCGCCGAGCGCGGTAAGGCCTTCGGCATCTTCGGTGCCATCGCAGGCGGTGGCGGTGCGCTCGGACTCCTCCTCGGCGGCATGCTCACCGAGTGGGCCGACTGGCGCTGGTGCCTCTACGTGAACCTCGTGATCGCCGCGATCGCGCTCATCGGCGCGGTGCTGTTCATCGGCGCGCACAAGACCGAACACCGTCCCAAGCTCGACCTTCCCGGTGTGATCACGGTGTCGATCGCGCTGTTCTCGATCGTCTACGGCTTCTCCAACGCCGAGACCAACGGGTGGGCCGACTGGGCCACCATCACCTGGCTGGTCGTCGGAGCCGTGTTGCTCGCCGCATTCGTGTGGTGGCAGTCGCGCACCCCGCATGCCCTGCTGCCCCTGCGCGTGATTCTTGATCGCACTCGTGGCGGCTCATACCTCGCGGTGTTCATCGTCGGCATCGGAATGTTCGGCATCTTCCTGTTCCTCACCTACTACCTGCAGGTGAATCTGCACTTCAGCCCGATCCAGACCGGCTTGGCATTCCTGCCGATGATCGGCATGCTGATCGTCACCGCAACGACGTCGACGGGTGTTCTACTGCCCCGCTTCGGACCGCGCTGGCTGATGGCGGGCGGCATGCTGATCGCCGCAGTGGGAATGGTGCTGCTGACGCAACTGACCGACACCAGCACGTACGCGGCTCACGTCCTGCCCGCACTGTTGATCATGGGCGTCGGGCTCGGCGCGTCGATGGCCCCGGCCATGCAGGGCGCGGTGTCGGGCGTGCTGCCCGAAGACGCGGGCGTGGCGTCGGCAACCGTCAACACCATGCAGCAGGTGGGTGGCTCGGTGGGCACCGCGCTGCTCAGCACGATCGCGGCGAGCGCCGCGGCGTCGTATGCGATGTCGCACGCAGGCCAGGTTGCGAATCCCGCTGCGCTGCAACAGCTTGCAGCGGTGCACTCGTACACGACCGCCTTCTGGGTCGCGGCCGCAGTGTTCGCCGCGGGCGCGGTGATCTCCGCGCTGCTCGTCCCGAACGGCAAACTCCCCGTCACCGAGGGCGACGAAGCGCCCGCGATGGCGCACTGAGTCGTCGTAGCGCCGCTGCGGCTGTGAACGAACGCGGCCCGGCCACCGAGTTTCTCGGCGGCCGGGCCGTGCCCGTTGCCGCGCCCGGTCCACCCCACCCCCGTCGGCAGAAAGTCGGGGAAGAGTTCGATTCCCTACTCTCTGCGCCGCCGGGGCGAAGGTTCCGCGGAATTTTGCGCCGCCGGGCGGACCTTCCGCGGGATTCTGCGGGCTGGCCGTCGAGTTCGCTGTCGAATCAGGTCATCGGTCGACGCCGCGGTCCTCGCCGCGCCCGGTCCAGACCCACCGCCCCACCCCGCCGGCAGAAACTAGGGGAAGAGTTCTTTCCTCGGGGTTTTTACCTTTCCCCCAGACACAACACGGGGAAACGTACACAACCCACGGAAAGAATCCTTCCCCCACTTTCTGCGCCGCCTGACGGCCCTTCCCCCGCTTCCTACAGCGTCCGACGGTCCTTCCGCGAGATTCTGCAGCGCCCGACGGCCCTTCCGCGAGATTCTGCAGGGCCGGTCCACATTTCCCCGACTTTCTGCAGCAGAGGCCCACTCTTCCCCGGCTTTCCGCGGCGCCCGACGTTCCTTCCGCAGGACTCTGCTGACCCGGACGTCGGCATCGCCGTCGAATCAGAACATCGGTCGACGCCGCACGACTCTCGACGCCGAGGCGCGCCCGGTCCACCACACCCCGCTCGCGGAAACTCGGGGAAGAGTTCTTTCCTCGGGTTTTTACCTTTTCCCCAGACACAACACGGGGAAACGTACACAACCCACGGAAAGAATCCTTCCCCTACTTTCTGCGCCGCCCGACGGCCCTTCCGCGAGTTCCAGCACCGCTCGACGATCCTTCCGCGAGATTCTGCAGCCCCGGACCACCATTCCCCTACTTCCTGCGCGGCCGGACCCCCTTCCGCGACATTCTGCGGCCCCGCAGACCGCAAACGGCCCGGCCACCGAGCATTCGGTGACCGGGCCGTTCCCCGTCGGGGCAGATCAAATCAGGCGTGCGCCTCGTCGCGGTGCGGGAGCACCCAGTCCGGCCGGGGCCAGTGGCAGGTGTACCCGTTGGGGTAGCGCACCAGGTAGTCCTGGTGCTCGGGCTCGGCCTCCCAGAACGGGCCAGCCGGCTCGATCGTGGTGACCGCCCGCCCCGGCCAGAGGCCCGAGGCGTCGACGTCGGCGATGGTGTCCCGCGCGACGCGCTCCTGCTCGGGCGTCACGGGGAAGATCGCCGACCGGTAGCTGCTGCCAACGTCGTTGCCCTGCCGGTTCTTCGTCGTCGGATCGTGGATCTGGAAGAAGAACGCGAGGATGTCGCGGTAGGTCGTCTGCGTCGGATCGAAGACGATCTCCACGGCCTCGGCGTGCCCGGGATGATTTCGGTAGGTCGGGTGGTCGTTGCTGCCGCCGGTGTAGCCGACGCGCGTCGAGAGCACGCCGGGCTGGCGTCGAATCAGATCCTCGACGCCCCAGAAGCAGCCTCCCGCGAGCACCGCGGTCTCGGTGCCGGGCTGCTCGGTGATGCGGCCGTCGTCGTTGCTTCCACTGGTCATGATGCGTTCTCCTGCGTGGTGTCGGAACTATCGGTGGTCTCGAACAGGCGGCGGTACTCGCCGTAACCCTGCTCGTCGAGCTCGGCCACGGGGATGAACCGCAGCGACGCCGAGTTCATGCAGTACCTCTTGCCGCCTTCTGATCGCGGTCCGTCGTCGAAGAGATGGCCGAGATGGCTGTCGGCGTACGCCGAGCGGACCTCGGTTCGCTTCATCCACAGCGATCGGTCGGTGCGCGTCGAGACCGCGTCGTCGCTGATCGGGCGAGTGAAACTCGGCCATCCGGTGCCGCTGTCGTACTTGTCGAGCGAGCTGAACAGGGGCGCTCCGGAGACCACGTCGACATAGATGCCTGGCTCGTGGTTGTCCCAGTAGGCATTGTGGAACGCTGGCTCGGTGCCGTCCTCCTGGGTCACTCGGTACTGGTCCGCGGTGAGGGCCGCCAGTGCCTGTGGGTTCTTGCGGTAGTCGTGGGACATTGATCCTCCTTCTGATCACCGCTGGCTGCGATGTCATCTACTCCAACAGCAGCCGCGTCGGATTTGGTCCCGACGGTTCTGAGAGTCATGTGAGAGTCGAGTCGCGTGAGGGTCGAACTCGTCTCCACCCGAGCGTAGCGTCGGATTATGGCTGAGAACCTGATCGATCCCACAGTCCCGCCGTCGGGCACCGGCTGCGTTGAATGCCTCAACGCCGCCGACGGCTGGTGGTTTCATCTTCGACGCTGCGCCGCCTGCGGCCACGTCGGATGTTGCGACTCCTCCCCCGGCCAACACGCCTCGCATCACGCCGACGACACGGGGCACCCGTACATCCAGAGCTTCGAACCCGGCGAGGACTGGTTCTGGAGCTTCCCGGACTCGGCCATGGCCAGCGGCCCGGAGCTGGCTCCGCCGACGAGCCATCCCGACGACCAGACCGCACCCGGTCCGGCCGACCGCGTGCCGTCGAATTGGCAGCAACTGCTGCACGGTTGACGGCCGCTCGTCTCCCGGCGTTCAGGCCCGGGCAGGCGTCTCCGGCGGGATGGCGGCCAGCAGCTTCCGGGTGTAGTCACTCTCGGGGTGATGCAGGATCTTCGACGCCGGGCCCGTCTCGACGACCCGGCCCTTCTCCATCACGGCCACCGTATCGCTGATCTGTTCGACGACGGCGAGGTCGTGTGCGATGAACAGGTACGTCAGCCCGCGCTCGCGCTGAAGTTCGGCGAGCAGATCGAGAACCGACGCCTGGACCGTCACGTCGAGCGAGGCCGTCGACTCGTCGAGGATCAGTAGCTCGGGGTCGGACGCGAGTGCGCGGGCGAGGCAGACACGTTGCCGCTGACCGCCGGAGAGTTCGTGCGGGTAGCGGTCGAGGAACGAATTGTCCAGACTGACGTCGTCGAGCAATTGCGTTGCGCGACTCCGCAATGCGTCCTTCCCTGACACCAGATTGTGCGCGCGTAGCGCCTCACCGATCGACGAGACGACAGTCATCCGTGGGTCGAGCGACGCGCCTGGGTCCTGGAACACCATGGCAACCCGTCGACGCAGCGCCTTCTGCTCGGCCCCGTGGACGCCGATGGCGTCGATCTCCTTGTCCTCCACAGTGATTCGTGCGCTGCCACGAACCACCGTGCCGTGGCCGGTCGTGGTCAACCCGGTGAGGACGCCTGCGATCGTCGATTTGCCCGATCCCGATTCGCCGACGATGCCGAGTGTCGTTCCGCGCGCGACGTCGAGGGTGACGTCGCTGACCGCGTGCACCACATCGCGACCGCTCGAGGTGCGTACCGCGAACCGCACGTCCAGGTCGGAGATGCTGACGAGCGGTGTTGTGGTGGAAGCTTTTTCAGACTCGAGGTCGGTGTCGCCACGATCGTCGACCTTCGACAACAGCGGACGCGACGCCAACAGCTCGCGCGTGTATTCGTGCTGCGGATGGGCGAATATCTCTGCGACGTCGCCGGTTTCGACGACCTCACCCTGTCGAAGGACGACGACGCGGTCGGCGATCCGTCCGATCACTCCGAGATCGTGGCTGATCCACACCACCGCCATGCCACGCTCGCGTTGGAGCCGCGCGACGAGGTCGATGATCTGGGCCTGCGTCGTGACGTCGAGCGCGGTGGTCGCCTCGTCGGCGACGAGGACGTCGGGATCACAGGAGAGCGCGATCGCGATCATCACGCGTTGTCGTTGACCGCCGGACAGTTGGTGCAGGTAGGCACGCAGACGACTCTCGGGGTCGGGGAGGTTGACGTCGGTCAGCAACTGCACCGCGCGCTCGCGCGCTTGTGCGTGGCTCAATCCGAGATGCCGACGCGTACCCTCGGTGAGTTGTTGTTCGATGGTGAGCAACGGATTCAGGCTCGACGACGGGTCCTGGAACACGAATCCCACGCGCGCTCCGTGCAGGGACTGCAGAACCGCACGGGAGGCGCCGATGACCTGCGTGCCGGCGAGAGTCGACGATCCGTCGACGTACGAGCTCGGCGCGTGGAACAACCCCGTCGCCGACAGCACCGACAGCGATTTACCCGAACCGCTCTCGCCGACGATACCGAGCGTTTCGCCCTTGGCCACGGCAAAGTCGATGCCGTGCACGATCTCCCGTGGACCGACTCCGACGACGAGCTGCGAGACGGAGAACACCGGGTCGGTTCGCCCCTGGTCGTCATCGTGTGCGGCGGTGTCCGACGTTGTCTGTGCCGCTTCGGGAGTCGCTGTCTTCGGAGTGCGGGAGGTGGGGCGTCGACCCGCTTTCCCTCGGTTTCGCAACAGCGTTCGTTGCCGGGGGTCGAGGACGTCGCGCACGCCGTCGCCGAGCAAGTTGAAGGCGAAGACGGTCACGAGGATCGCCAGGCCCGGGAACACGCCCATCCACCATGCGGTGGTGAGGAAGCCCTGGGCGTCGTAAAGCATGCGACCCCAGGACGGTTCGGGTGGTTGAACTCCGAGCCCGAGGAACGACAGGGCCGCCTCCGACAGGATCGCGAAGGCCAGCGAAATCGATGTCTGCACCACGACGGGACCCGAGATGTTCGGCAGCACATGGCCGAACAGGATGCGGGGCGTCGACACCCCCATCGTGCGGGCGGCCTGCACGAACTGTGTTTCGCGGACGCGCAGGGTGTCGGCTCGCGCGACGCGGGCGAAGATCGGGATGTAGACGATGCCGATGGCGATGGTCGCCGACGTGACGCCCGGGCCGAGGATCGCGACGATCGCCAAGGCCAGCAACATCACCGGGAACGAGAAGACGACGTCGATCACCCGCATCAGCACGGTGTCGGTGATTCCGCCCGCGAAACCCGACACCATGCCGATGATCACGCCCGCGACCAACGAGATCGCCACGGCGATCACGGCGACACGCATACTCACCGCCGCCGCGAGGACCACCCGTGAGAACACGTCACGGCCGAGGTCGTCGGTGCCGAACAGATGCGAGAAGTCTGGTGCCTGCAGCGCATTCGGCACGTCGATGTCGTTGGCGCCGTAGGGGGCGATGAACGAACCGAAGATCGCCAGGATGACCATCACCAGGATGACGACGATGCCGATCACCGACGCCTTGTTGCGCAGCAGCAGTCGCCACGCCGAGTCCGTGCTGCCGGAACCTGCGGAGGTGGGTTCGCCTGCGTCGTCGAGCGCGGTCTGTGCGGTGCGTTCTGGCTCGGGTAGCTCGCTCATGACAACCGAATCCTCGGATCGATGACGGCGTAAAGGATGTCCACGATCAGATTGATGATGAGGAAGATCGCTGCGATGAGCAGAATCGCTCCCTGCAGCATCGGATAGTCGCGTGCGGCAACCGAGTCGTAGACGAGCCGGCCCAATCCAGGCCAGGCGAAGACCACTTCGACGACGATCACACCGCCGAGCAGGCCCGCGAGCTGGATACCCGAGATGGTGAGCACCGGGACCAACGCGTTGCGGCCGATGTGCGACACCATGATTCGTCTGCGGCTGAGCCCCTTGGACTCGGCGGTGGTGACGTACGGAGCGTTGGCCACCTCGAGTACGGCCGCACGTACGTATCGGGTCATGATGGCGCCGGTGACGACGCCGACGGTGATCGCGGGCAACACCAGGTGAGATATCCACGGCACGAATCCGTCTGCGAGCGAACGATATCCCGATGACGGCAGCCAGCCGAGGTACGTCGAGAACAGTGCGATGAGCAGAATGCCCATCCAGAAGTCGGGCACCGAGATACCGAACTGCGACACGACCCGAATCGTGTTGTCCGCAGCGCGTCCCTCCCGCAGCGCCGCCCACGTACCGAACGGGATCGCGATCACCAGCGCGACGAGGATGGCCGCCACTGCGAGGGCGATCGTCGCGGGTAACCGGTCCATCAGCATGTGCGTGACCGGTTCGTTGTTGCGAAAGCTGACCCCGAGGTCGCCGGTCGCGGCATTGCCGATGTAGTGGATGAGTTGGGTGAACAACGGCTGATCGAGCCCCGAGGCACTGCGCAATGCCGCATAGGATTCGGGCGTGTAGCGGGTGCCCAACGCGATCTTGACCGGATCACCGGGCACGATCTGCATCAGGAAGAACACCGCGATCGTCACGCCGATCAGCACGAGGACGGTATAGAGCAGTCGGATCAGAATGAACCTGATGAGCGGCCAACCGAAGTCGCTCATGACGCACCTCCCCTCTCGAGTCGGGCGTCGCGGAATCGGACGGCTTTGTCGGCTCGTACGGTGTAGTCGCGCACCGACTTCGAGAACGCTTGCGTGGCAGACGGATTGTAGAGATAGAGGTAGCTGACGTCGTCGGCGATCCGCGACGAGACGTCGGCGTAGATCTGTTTACGACGGCCCACGTCGACTTCGGTACGTCCGGCGTCGAGGAGCCGATCGACCTCCGGATTGGAGTACTTCTGCGAGTTCGACGTCCCGCCCGAATGATGCTGCGCGTAGTAGAAGTCGTCGGGGTCGATGTTGCCGAGCCAGCCCATCAGCAACGAGTCGAATTGCCCGGCGGATTGGCGGTCGAGCCAGACACCGAAGTCGAGTTGCTCGATGGTGACCTTGATCCCGGCGTCGGCGAGATTCGACGCGATGACCTGTGCGGCCGTGACGGTTTCGGGGTACTCAGTGGAGACCATCAGACCCATCGACAACGACGAATGCCCGGCGTCACGGAGCAGCGACCGCGACTTGTCCACCGCGGCTGCCCTATCCAGACCGGGGGTGAATCGGTCGTAGGGTGTGAACCACGGGCTGGTCTTGGGAATCGCCAGTTGATTCGGTGTCGCCGTCCCGTAGCCGACCACCTGCGCGATGGATTTGCGGTCGATCGCGTAGGCCACCGCCTGCCGGACGCGTCGGTCGTCGAACGGCTTACGCGCGAAGTTCATTGCGACGTACCAGTAGTCGTTGGCGGTCACGGTTCCGACGTTGATCTCGTCGTCACTGTTGAGGATGCGCAGTTGCTGCGCGGGGATGGCGTCGGTCCAGTCGACCTCGCCAGAACGCAGCGACGAGACGGCCGTTGTCCCCTGGGAGATGAAACTGAAGGCCACGCCGTCGACATGCGGTCCCCCCGACCAGTGGCCCGGGTTGGCCTTGAGCACGATCGATGTTGCCGGCGAACGTGATTCGAACGAGAACGGCCCGGTGCCGATGGGACGGGTGAGGATCTGCCCCGACTCGACGTTGCGCTTGTTGACGATCGCGAGACCCTTGAAACCACCGATACTGCTGAGCAGGTTAGGACTCGGCGTGCGCGTGGTGATCACGACGTGCGAATCGTCGGGTGCCGTGATGGTGGCAACGTTGTCGAATCGCCACGACGCCGAGAGCTCACCGTCGATGATCCGCCGATAGGAGTAGACGACGTCGGATGCGGTCAGCGGCTCACCGTTGTGCCACCGAACGTTCGGGCGCAGCGTGAAAGTGTATTGCGTCTCTTCGGGATTGACCTGCCAGCTCTGCGCGAGCGCAGGGACCATCTCGAGCTTTTCGTTGGGTTCGACGAGAGTGTCGAAGACGTTCTCGAGTACCTCGAAGGAGAAGTACGCGGAGGTTTTGTGTGGATCGAGTTGATCTGGTTCACCTGCGATCGCGGCCCGAATCGTGTTGGCAGAACCAGCCAATCCCGAACCAGAGCCGGGCGAGCACGCGCTCAGCGCAGACGCTCCGAACACACCCACGCCCGCTGCGGCGCTCAGAGTGAAGAATCGACGACGGTTCAGCGGGGTAGATGAGACCGACGGAGATGACCTGCACTGCTGGCGCTCGTCGGTCATCCGATCGCGATCCCTCCCGCGCCGCGGCGACGCTGTGGTCCGTGTTGGAGTCTGCCGCGCTTACCGAATGTTCGCAAGCGTAAGGGGCGCCCCCGCGTGTCCGACGCCCCGCCGCCGCCGCTGGTCGAGCGTCCCCATACGCTGGTCGAGCGCCACAACGCTGGTCGAGCTTGTCGAGACCACTCCCCGCCGACAAGTGGTTTCGACTCGGCAGCTCGCTACGCTCGCGGCCAGCTCAACCAGCGGAAAGGTCGAGCCGTCCCCACGTTCGTCGAGCCACACCGCTGGTCGAGCTTGTCGAGACCACCGCTAGCCGAGCCGCCCCCAACGCTGGTCGAGCTTGTCGAGACCACTCCCCGCCGACAAGTGGTTTCGACTCGGCAGCTCGCTACGCTCGCGGCCAGCTCAACCCGCGGAAAGGTCGAGCGCCCCCACGCTGGCCGAGCCTGTCGAGACCACCCCCGCGCGGGCGTGTGGTTTCGACTCGGCAGCTCGCTGCGCTCGCGGCCAGCTCAACCAGCGAAATGGGGCAGCTCGCTACGCTCGCGGCCAGCTCAACCAGCGGAATATGGCTTCCCGCTGGTCGAGCCTGTCGAGACCACCGCTCACTTCTTCTCGAGGTTCACCAGGAACTCGATGCTGCCGGTCTTCTCCACCTCGACGAAGCCCAGTGACGGTGGGGTGACGCCGAAGTCGGTCCACGTGACGGGTATCGATCCCTGCACGATCACAGATGCCCCGGATCGCTGGATATTCAGGGTCGTGGTTACTGACTTGGTCACACCCTTGATGGTGATATCGCCGGTTGCCTGGACGGCCTGCGGCTGGCCAGATTCGGGGACAGACGAAATATCCACCGGCTGAGTCAATTTCCACGTCGCGGTCGGATACTTCTCGGTGTCCATGATCGACTCACCGCGGAACCGGTTGTCGCGCATCGATTCCGGACTGGTGATGGACGCGACGTCGACCGTGATGTCGGCGTTCTCCAACTTCGACGACGCCACCGTCGCCGTGCCGGTCACAGATGTCGTGCGGCCGTTCACCGTGACGGGTTGCCCACGTAGCGTCTCGTCGACTCGATATCCGGCCTGCGTTCGGGTCGCGTCGGCGGAGGGTCCCGGCACGATCGTCCATGCGCCGTCGACGCTCTCCGACGCCGCCTGCGTCGACGTCGGGAGCTTGAGTTCCTCGTCCGCGTCGCCCGCAATCCACTTGGAGTACGCCCACGGACCTGCCGCGACGACGACGATTATGAGCGCGACCAGCGTTCCGAGTCCCCACCACAGGTAGCGTCGCTTCATCGCGCAACCTCCTCGATCGTGGAGGCGTAGTCCGGGGCGGTGATTGTCTCTGGAGGTGTCATAAGGCTTACCTCACCACCGTTTTCTTACGATCACCTGAAAATTCGGACATAGTTGCATTGCAAAACGGACCGCAGTCCGGAACGTTTCTTGCGGCTAAATAGTTGCCGCACCCTGTGATCGCCCGTCGAGAATGAGCAGAGCGACGTGCAGCGAGGTGACCGACTCACCGTCAGCAAGGTCTACGCCGAGTATCTGTTCGATGCGAGAGAGCTTGGCGTACAACGACGGCCGGCTCATGTGTAGATGAGACGCGAGCGCCGACTTGTTGCCGACATGCTGCACGTAGCCGCGCAGCACGTCGAGCAGATCTCCCCCGGTGTTGATGTCGTCGAGCACCAGGTCGCGCAGTTCCGATTCGGCGAACCGCTGCAACCGAGGATCGTCGCGCAGGAGCGAGATCAATCCGCGAATTCCGATGTCCTGCACACCGAAGACGACACGTTCCGACGTCGGCATCCCGGCCGCGACCTCGGCCACCTGGGACGCCTGAAGCAGCGTGTGGATCGTCGACATCACCTGCCGTCCGGGCGCGCCCAGGCCATAAACCGCACCTGCGTGGCCAACCGTTCGCTCGACGTCGCGACGAGTGGCAGCCGCGAGAGCGTCGAGTGAGTGTTGGCGCGACCTGCCACGTGGCGTCGTCAACGCGAGCACCACCAGGACCTCTCCGGCGTCGCGCGCGGAGAAGAGTGCACTGTGTCCCTGAGCCCCGACAACCCGCACCACGACGTCGAGCAACTGCGCGGTGCGACGTCGTGTGGCGATCGGATCGTCACTGGCCGGCCAGCCGGGCACTCGCACCGAGATCGGCACGTACTCGTTGGCTTCGCGCAGGCCGAGGGCGAATGCCCGTGCCGCAACCTCACCCTCGTCTCGAATGCGTTCTTGCAGAACGTCGTCGACGAGTCCTGCCTGTGCCTGCCGCTCGATGTCGAGGCGGCCACGCTCGGCCATCCGATGCATCACGAGCGCCTGCGCGGCGCGCTCGAGCACCATCGCCGTTCGCTGCTGGTCGGCGTGCGATTCGGGAACGATCAGCCTGGCCCAGTGGTCGTCGCCGCGACCGACGTCGACGATCGTCCACAGCGCCTGCCCCGGAACATCATTCGACGCTGTGTCAGATGCATGCAGCCGCGAACGGCGTTCCCAGTCATGAAGTAGCGATGCCGCCGATGCTCCGGCCGACGCCACCGCGTGATGTTGCAGGTTCTCCAACACGACGGGTGAATCAAGCAGCGCTGCAACACTGTTCGTGATCTCCGCCGGCGACGCACGACGCATGGTGAGTTGCGTGAACGTCTCGTGAGTGCGGTGCGCGAACTCGACGGCGGCGTACTGTTCGGCAACCAGGCTGCGGTGGACCTGTTCGGTCACCTCCACGAACTTGATCTCCCGGCGCAACACTACGGCGGTCAAGCCCAACTCGACGGCCACCGGCCCGATCTCCGGCGGTATCGCAAACGAATCGTCGAACTCGGCGATCACCCCGAGCGCGCCCGCACGAGCAAGGTTCTCGAGGTACCGTCGCGGATCACGCCGTAGGGCTTCGCCCGTGGTCAGGACGAGTTCTCCGCCCTCGAGCAGGTGCCCGAGATCGCCGAGGTCGCTGACGTGCACCCATCTCACCGTGCGCTCCGCGCCGGCTGTGCTCAACACGTCGGGGAGCCCGGCACGGATCACCGGCAGATCGATGACGTCGCCGACAGTGAGAGTCATCGGAATCTCACGAAGGGGACTTTACGAGGTGTAAGAGGTCTTCGAATTTCACTGACAGAGTGTAGCGCGCCAAACCGCCTGTTCTGACCCAGAATGGAATGTACTCGTACGACGACTCTGCCCACCGTGGGTCGCGTGCCAAATTCCGTTCTTGTGGAGGAGTTCTGATGACAGCGATCGTGCAGCACTGGTGTGACGGCAAGGCGTTCGCCGGGGATTCGTCGGCGACGGCGCCCGTGACCAACCCGGCAACCGGCGTCGTGACCGCGAATGTCGCCCTGGCGTCGGTCGAGGATGCGCGCACGGTCATCGCCGCCGCGGCCGACGCGTTCCCCGAATGGCGCGACACGTCGCTGGCCAAGCGCACCGCGGTCCTGTTCCGCTTCCGCGAACTACTCAACGACCGCAAAGAAGAGCTGGCAGCGATCATCACCGCCGAACACGGCAAGGTGCTCTCCGACGCACTCGGCGAAATCAGCCGCGGCCAGGAGGTCGTCGAATTCGCCTGCGGCATCCCGCATCTCCTCAAGGGCGGCTACACCGAGAACGCCTCGACCAACGTCGACATCCACTCCGTACACCAGCCACTCGGACCCGTCGCCATCATCAGCCCGTTCAACTTCCCCGCCATGGTCCCCATGTGGTTCTTTCCCATCGCCATCGCCGCAGGCAACACCGTCGTCGTCAAGCCGTCGGAAAAAGACCCAAGCGCATCGATCTGGCTGGCCGAACTCTGGAAAGAAGCAGGCCTGCCCGACGGCGTATTCAACGTCCTGCAGGGCGACAAGACCGCCGTCGACGAACTGCTGACCAACAAGAGCATCAAGGCAGTCAGCTTCGTCGGCTCCACCCCCATCGCCCAGTACGTGTACGCCACCGGAACCGCCAACGGTAAGCGCGTCCAGGCTCTCGGCGGCGCGAAGAACCACGCCATCATCCTGCCCGACGCCGATCTCGACCTCGCCGCAGACGCCATGGTCAACGCAGGCTTCGGTTCCGCAGGCGAACGCTGCATGGCCATCAGCGTCGCCGTCGCCGTCGGCGACATCGCCGACGACCTCGTCGCCAAGATCACCGAACGCGCCACCAGCATCGTCACCGGCGACGGCACCACCAACGCCGATATGGGCCCCCTGGTCACCAAAGCCCACCGCGACAAGGTCGCCGGCTACGTCGACGCAGGCGAAAAGGCCGGAGCCACCGTCGTTCTCGACGGCCGCACGGTCGAGGCCGACGGCGGAGCGGACGGCTTCTGGCTCGGCCCAACGCTTTTCGACAACGTCACCCCCGACATGAGCATCTACACCGACGAAATCTTCGGACCCGTCCTGTCTGTCGTCCGCGTCGACACCTACGACGAAGCGCTCGACCTGATCAACAACAACCCATACGGCAACGGCACCGCCATCTTCACCAACGACGGCGGCGCAGCCCGACGCTTCGGCAACGAAGTCGAGGTCGGCATGGTCGGCATCAACGTCCCCATCCCCGTGCCCATGGCCTACTACAGCTTCGGCGGCTGGAAGGCCTCCCTCTTCGGCGACAGCCACGCCCACGGCACCGAGGGAATACACTTCTTCACACGCACCAAAGCCATCACCACCCGCTGGCTCGACCCCAGCCACGGCGGAATCAACCTCGGATTCCCCCAGAACGCCTGAGCTTCACCGAGTACCGAAACGGATTGCCGCATATGACCATTCAATCTGAACGCACGACGCCCGCCATCGATCTCGACGCAGCGAAGCGTGCCTATGAGCTCGATCGCAAGCACGTCTTCCACTCGTGGTCGGCGCAGGCGAAGCTCAAGCCGATGACGATCACCGCCACCGACGGGTGCTACGTGTGGGACGGCGAGGGCAATCGCCTTCTCGACTTCTCGTCGCAGATGGTCAACACCAACATCGGCCATCAGCACCCCAAGGTCGTCGCCGCAATCGCGGAGCAGGCCGCCAAGTTGTGTACCGTCGCGCCGGCACATGTCAACGATGCGCGCTCGGAGGCCGCACGACTCATCGCCGAACGCACTCCCGGTGAGTTGAATCAGGTCTTCTTCACCAACGGCGGCGCCGACGCCAACGAGCACGCGGTTCGCATGGCCCGCTTGCACACGGGTCGTCGAAAAGTGTTGTCGCGCTACCGCTCTTATCACGGAGGCACCGACACCGCGGTGAATCTGACGGGCGATCCTCGACGCTGGCCGAACGACTACGGCGACGCTGGCGTCGTGCACTTCTTCGGGCCGTTCCTCTACCGGTCGCGGTTTCATGCGACCACGCAGGAGCAGGAGTGTGAACGCGCTCTCGACCACCTGGAAGAGACCATCCGCATGGAAGGTCCATCGCAGATCGCGGCGATCATCCTGGAGACCATTCCCGGCACCGCAGGCATCATGATTCCGCCGCCCGGCTACCTGCGCGGGGTGCGGGAGATCTGCGACCGGTACGGCATCGTCTTCATCGCCGACGAGGTGATGGCCGGTTTCGGACGCTCCGGCAAGTGGTTCTCGATCGAGCACGGCGACGACGAGCAGGGTCCCATCGTCCCCGACCTGCTGACCTTCGCCAAGGGCGTCAACTCGGGCTACGTCCCGCTCGGTGGCGTCGCGATAAGTCCGCACATCGCAGCAACTTTCGCCGAGACTCCGTACCCCGGCGGCCTGACCTACTCGGGTCACCCGCTCGCCACCGCGGCTGCCGTCGCGACGATCAACGCGATGGCCGACGAGGGAATGGTCGAGAATGCCGCACGAATAGGCGCCGAGGTGATCGGTCCCGAACTCGAGCGGATCGCACAGCGGCATCCCAGCGTCGGCGAGGTACGTGGCGCGGGTGTCTTCTGGGCCGTCGAATTGGTCAAGGACTCAGAAACTCGCGAGCCACTCGCCCCCTACGGCGCGAGCAGCGATGCGATGAACAAGGTGATCGCGGAATGTAAATCGCGCGGAATGCTGCCGTTCGCGAACTTCAACCGCATCCACGTCTGCCCTCCGTGCACCATCTCCGACGACGAGGCCCGCGAAGGACTTGCCATCCTCGACGCCGCGCTGGAGGTCGCCGACGCTGCGTTGTAACAGGCTCCCCCTGCGCTCGCACGAGCGTGACACCACCCGGTTCCGGCGCCCCCGCGTCGGCACCGGGTTGTGTCGCGTTATCGAGCCGGTGCGGGCCACAACATTAGGAGCCAGCGGTGTCGAATGACTTCACCCTGACGCAATTGCGGTACTTCATGGCTGTCGCCGAGGCCGGCAGCATGACGGCGGCCGCGCAGTTGCTGTCCGTCACGCAATCGACGGTGTCCGCGGCGATCGCACAACTCGAACACGAAGTGGGGCAACCCCTTTTCCTCCGGCTCGCTCGTCGCGGCTTGGAGTTGACACCTGCGGGGCGTCGGCTCAGGTCTCGTGCGCTCGGATTCCTCGAAGACGCAGGCACGCTCCTCGCTGCCGTTCGGGATGAAGACGCCGAACTCGAGGGTGAGATGACGGTCGGGATATTCGCACCCCTTGCACCCTTTCGGGCACCGGTCATTCTGCAAGCGTTCGAGCGCGCCTACCCCAAAGTCCACGTGCGGTTCTTCGAGGCCGACCAGGAGGGCCTGAGGCTCGCACTGGCGCAGGGACGCTGCGAGGTGGCACTCATGTACGACCTGGGTGTGGCAGTCGATGCCGAGTCGCAGGTGGTGGAAACCGTTGCCCCGCATGTCATTGTCGCTGCCGACCATCCAGCAGCAGCCAACCCGTTCGGCGAGGTGTCACTGCGTGACCTCGAAGCCGATCCGTTTGTGCTCTACGACGTTCCCCATTCGCGCGACTACTTCCTCGCGCTCTTCCGTCAGCTCGGGCTCACCCCGCGTGTGCGGCACCGGGCCAGCGGTTACGAGACCGTGCGGTCGTTTGTGTCACGGGGACACGGCTATTCGATTCTGAACCAGCGCCTGCACCACGACCTCACATCTCCGGTGGTTCGGTGGTTCCGCTGCGGATCGTTGAAGACCTGCCGCCGATCAAGGTCGTTCTGCTGTTCCCATCTCTCGGCACTCCGACACGGCGTGCTCAGGCGTTCGCCGCTGTATGCCGGCAGCTCTATGGCGTCGACCGCCGTTGACATCGATTCTGTCGATGACAGCTAGCGAAAAGATTCGCTTGAGTTACGTGATCCGGGTCACGCAGTCTATGCGTGCAGCACCCTCGAGCGAACCCGATTCGCTTGGCAGATCGCCGATCGAGGCGCAGAGGAAGGCAATACCGATGACCACCGTGTTACCTGCTCGGACCTGTGCGCGAGGTCCGTCGCACATCAGAAACACATCACGTGCTCGTCTTGCAACACGAGTGCCAACGTTCGGCAATGGTGCGTCCCTAGCGTGACCGATATGAATTCCACCCAGACGCCCTCGACGAACACCGAGGCTCCGGCACAGTCATCAGCCGCGACAGCGGAGATGGACATCAACGGCAAGTCTCGACCCGCAACCCCACTGCAGCGACGCGTTCTTGCGGGTGGTGCGATCGGTCAGTTCATCGAATTCTACGACTTCACCCTGTACGGATTGTCGGCAGTTGTTCTCGCCCACCACTTCTTCCCGTCGTCGAACGATCTCACCGGGCTACTGGCGACGTTTGCCACGTTCGCGGCGGCGTTTGTGATCCGGCCGCTCGGCGGCCTCTTCTTCGGCGCGCTCGGCGATCGCGTGGGGCGCAAGAACGTCCTGTTCGTCACGTTGCTCACCATCGGCGGCGCGACGGCGCTCATCGGGTTGCTGCCCACCTACCAACAGATCGGTGTCGCCGCGCCGATTCTGCTCGTGCTGTGTCGACTGCTCCAGGGCTTCTCGGCAGGTGGTGAGTCGGTCGGCGCACCGACGTTCACCTACGAGCACGCCCCGACTGCGCATCGCGGAAAGTGGCTGAATACGACGATCGCTGCGACAGCACTGCCGTCCGTCTTCGGTGGTGCGTTGATCCTCGGACTCACCGCAGCCATGGGTTCGGGCGCATTCGAATCCTGGGGATGGCGTATCCCGTTCCTGCTGGCCGCGCCGCTGGCAGTCTTCGGGTTGTGGATTCGTCTTCGCACCGAAGAGTCCGATGCGTTCAAGGAGACACTGTCGAACGTCGAGCACCGCGAGTCGTCGCCGATCCGTGAAGCATTCCGCGAGAACGGACTTCGGATGGTTCAGGTTGTGTTCGTCATGGGTCTGACGGCGATGGGCTTCTACTTCCTGTCCGGCTACTTCGTCACCTACGTGAAGACGACCGGAGGACTCTCCCAGCAGCAATCGTTGATCGCCAACGCCGCCGCGATGTCGCTCTACACGCTTATGCTCCCGCTCACCGGCATGCTCGGCGATAGGTTCGGTCGTCGGCCAATGCTCATCGCGGGCACCATCTCGATCGCCATCCTGGCGGTGCCATGTTTCGCCATGGTCACCAGCGGCTCCCTGGCGATGGCGATCGCTGGACAGATGCTGTTCGTCATCCCGCTCACGATCTACGGCGGAGGCTGCTACACCTTCTTCGTCGAGGCATTCACCACCCGGACCCGGTTCACCAGCGCCGCAATCAGTTACAACACCGGCTATGCCCTCTTCGGTGGGACCGCGCCGTTCGTCGGTACATGGCTCGTGGGGTCGACCGGATTCGACGCCGCGCCAGGCGTGTACATGGCCATCGCGGCCGTCGTCGTCCTGACAGTGATCATCGCAACGCGCGTCCCGGAGACCCGGCACGCGGCACTGTAGAACCGCCGCGCCAGCAACACTTTCCACGCAGTTACAGGAGTTTTCACGGATGAGTACCACTGATTCGAGTACCAACGAGTCCTTCCTCGTCGACTTTCATCACGTCGCGACCATCGGGGCCACTGACGGCGGCGGCGTCGAACGGCAAGCCGGAACTCTGGAGGACAAGCACGTTCGCGCTTGGTTCACCGACTTCGCCGAGCAGCGCGGCTGGGACGTGCGTCGCGACGGTATCGGAAATCTCTTCGCTCTCATCGAGTTTGTGCCCGGTGCTCCGTATGTGCTCGTCGGATCGCACCTCGATTCTCAACCACTCGGTGGGCGCTTCGACGGTGCCTACGGTGTCATCGCTGCGCTGCATGCCGCCGAGCGTTTCCAGCGGGAGGTGACGGCGGGCGGCGCACAGCCCCGATACAACGTCGCCGTGGTCGACTGGTTCAACGAGGAGGGCGGCCGGTTTGCCCCATCGATCATGGGTAGTTCGGTCTTCGCCGGACTGATGGACCAGGAGGAGATGCTGGCGGTCACCGACCTCGCCGGAACCACTGTCCGCGAGGCGATGGGAAGTATCGGGGCGCTAGGCGACGATCCCCGTCCGGAGGTCGTCGCCTATGCCGAGATCCACATCGAGCAGGGCCGCATTCTCGAACGTGAGCAGATCAGCCTCGGCGCCGTCGACTTCAGTTGGCACACGCAGAAACTCGACATTCGTGTCGTCGGAGAACAGTCGCATACCGGCGCCACCGCGATGGCTGATCGCAGGGATGCACTGGTTGCCGCAAGTGAGGTGGTTCTGCTCGTCCACAAGGTGACGAGTGTGGCCGAGCCTGAGTCGCTCGTCTCGTCCGTCGGTCAACTCACCCTTGAGCCCAACTCGCCTATCGTCGTGCCACGACTCGTGACGTTGGTCGCCGATCTCCGTGCGGAACGCAAAGCCGACGTACTCGCAGCGCGCGACAGTCTGCTTCGTGACATCGCCACGGTGGCAGAGCGATACGACGTTCGCATCGAGGTCAACGACGTCGATATCCGCGAGATCCAGTACTACCCCGAGGCTGGCCTCGAACTCGCCGAAAAGGTCGCTGCCGACGCCGGACTGAGCATTCGACGCCTCCGGACCATGGCGGGACATGATTCGGTGGCCATTAACCGCATCGTTCCCACGGTCATGATGTTTGTCCCGTCGGTCGACGGCGTCTCCCACTGCGAGCGCGAATTCACCACTGACGCAGACATGTTGGCGGGTGTCGAGGCACTTACGGGCGTCGTCCGCCAGCTCGCCGAAGGCGCACTCGACGGCGTTGCAGCAGGAATGCCTGGAGCGCACGCATGAGCACAGCGGTGTCGACGACGAGTCTCTGCGATCTCTCGGCAGCACAGATCCGGGCCGGCTATCTCAGCGGCGACTTCACACCGAGCGAGGTGATGGGGTCGATGCTGGCGCGCATTCGTGAAGTCAACGGGGGCCGCGCAACTGGTATCAACGCCTTCACCGAGGTTCTCGACGACGAGGCAACCAGTCAAGCGGCGTCTGCGACCGAGCGGCTCAATACAGCGCGTCGTCGTGGCGATCGGCTGCCACCGCTGTTCGGGATTCCTGTCGCCACCAAGGAGAAGCACGCGCTGGCCGGTCGCACTCTAGAGCAAGGTCTTGCGGCTCACCGCGGTCGTATCGCCGACGCCGATCACCCGATCGTTGAGCGTATTCGTGCAGCGGGTGGAATCATTCACGCGCGCACCACATCTCCCGAGTTCAGTTGCGCGACCGTCACACATTCTCCGATGTGGGGCATCACTCGTAACCCCTACAACCTAGCGGCTTCACCGGGCGGTTCGTCGGGTGGCGCAGGCGCAGCACTTGCGGCAGGCATGGCAACTCTTGCGACAGCAAGCGATATCGCCGGATCAACCCGCATCCCAGCAGGTTTCACCGGAACCGTCGGCTACAAGGCGCCGTACGGGCGCATCCCTGGGGCACCGCCCCTGAGCGCCGACACCTATCGTGGCGACGGGCCGATGGCGCGCACCGTCGACGACACCGCCCTGCTGGCCGATGTCATGTCCGGCCACCATCACAGCGATCACTTCAGTTGGGGCAGCAGCGGGCAGCTTGCCGACACACTGGATGGGCATACCTCTCTTGATGGGGTACGTGTCGGCATCAGCATCACGTTGGGCGACTTCGATGTTCACCCCGACGTCGCTTCCGCGACCCTCCGCGCGGCAGAAGCGCTGCGGCAACGAGGCGCAGAGGTCGTTGACGTGACGCTCCCGTGGCGTAGCGACGAGATTCGGGAGACCATCTTCGCCCACTTCGGCCACCTACTCGCTCCCGCGATGCGCGCCGAAACGGCGGGCGGACCGACCGTCGCCGCCTACACCGAGCAGTTCATGCGCGACGCCGAGGCTGCTGCGCAACGACTCTCACACCTCGACTCGGTAGCCGCCGACGCACGGCTGCAGGCGCAACTCGCCTCAGCGATGGCCGATGTCGACGCGCTGTTGTGCCCGGTCTCTGCGGTGACGTCCCTTGCCGCGGATGGCAACTATCTCGACGGCATCGACGTCGTCGGACCGGACGCGGCTCCCGTTCACCTGCAACACTATTGGCAGGCACATCTGACAAGTCCGTTCAACGTCGCGAACCGCTGCCCGGTGCTTGCCGTCCCCGCAGGTATCGCACGCGACGGCGTGCCGATCGGGGTTCAGTTGGTAGGCAAGCCACTCGACGAGGTCACGCCGTTTCGGTTGGGCAGAGCCGTCGAAGATGCCCTGGGAGTTCCGTCGTGGCGGGAGGCTCACGCCCGCGACAGCGCGCCCTCTGAGACTGCACCCCGCCGCGTCGACGCCCAATAGGCCAGTGCCACAGCGATAATGCCCACGACGGCGGTAACCGCGATCGGCGTCGAATCCGACCACGCGTTCACAGCGATCGCCAGCAACGCCCACGCGAGGGTGATGGGCAGCGCTGGGAGCGCGCTGCCGTAAAGGTAGGTGACGGTGACCCCGACGAGTGCAGCGATGATCAGGACGACGAGTTGCCAACCGACCGACGACTCGTCGGCCGCACCGCTACGTGCGATGTCTGATGCCCAGTTGACGAACACCGCGGCGGTTGCCCACCCCGCGTAGATGCCGATCGTGATGCGGACGAGAGTGGTTGTCGACGAAGGATTTTCGACTGGATGGGCCGCGATGCGCGCGGCGTCGAGCAATGCAAGCGCCATGACGGTGAGCAGGATCGAGGGCAGCCAGTCGATCGAGGCTGCCGACACGATCAGCCACAGCGCCGCCGCACCACAGGCGACGGCGAGATCGACGGCGAGGCGTTTGCCGAATTGCGTGCCCGAGTCGAGCCCTCGGACGAACATGTAGCCGGTCACAGCCGACAACACGTAGATGACGGCCCAGATCGCAAAGGCATACCCGGCGGGACTGATCAGCAGGTCGACGCCGTCGTCGTTGGGTTCTCCACCGAACAGCGCGAGCGGGATGATCACGGCCACGGCCTGCGCGACCGACAGAATGAGCACGGTCCACGCCAGCGGCGCGGTCAACTGGGACGAAGCGTCTTTGCGGGGCATATGTCCGACTCTACGGACAAGATGGCGCGCGACGGCGCCGCCGATCGAGGCTGTCTTGGCGCGTTCTGAGCCGCTCGAGGGATTCCATCAGAACTCCGTGGGCGATCTCACCGCGACGGTGTCGCACGACTGGTCGGCAACAACTTGTTCACGCGGCGCTGACATCAGTCGAGCGAACTCGATTTTCTGCCCGGACGACGTCATGGTTCCCGCCGTCCTTCTGGCATGCGTTTCGCGTCAAACATACCTGGCCTCATAGAGCGCGCGGGGAGCGACATCAGCGAAGCATTTGCCCAAACGCTGGCGTTGGCGAACCGTCACGTTTCTCAGCTAGAAGAATTAGCCGATGCGCTGTGACTGTCGGACGACGCGTCCGACAAGATGACCCGCCGCAAGTTCGGCTACGACGAAGGATTTGCGAGCGTGTATGCCCTGGGATGTTGCTGCGAGTGATGGCAACGACGCCGGTCACTGGTTTCATGGAAGTTCGCGTCAGCCTTCAGTCGGATGGACGAGACACTTTCCGAGATGGCCAGACGATCGGGCAGCAGTCCTACGCCGGATACTCACTAACACATGGTTCGTCGCCCCCCTTGCTGGCGAGCAGTCGGACTCGTCCCTCTCGCCGTGCGACGTCCGGGTTCGCGGCATCATACGCGGCGCGCTGTGTCCTCCCCCTCGAGGTGGCCGGAAAGATCAGCGCATAGCGTAGACACGATTCGCAGCAATCCTCGCGATGTCTCTCCAGCGTTGGAAGCATCGGCCGCGACCGTCATTGCTTCGGAGCCGAACCGGGCGATCTTACTTAGTTTTCGAAGATCGTATTGTTCTCAGCGACACTATAAAGCGTTGCTCGCCATCCTTCACTCGATGACGGTTTCAAAGTTTCGATCGAATCCTTCGCCGACACGAAGCACCCGTTCAACGTGCGTACCGACTCCTGCCCTTTACTTTTAGGCAAGGTCGATCGAAAGAAGCTCAAGGTCCGCTCCGGACCGCTGAGGTATGCGATGGCCAAGTCTGCTTCGTCCATGGCTATCACCGAAAGCTCGCGCAGCTGGAAACGGAACCGCAGGTATTCTTGGAGTTCCATCGGGGAGTCGAACATATTCAGAACAATTATCCAGGAGTGGATGTCAAGGATCGCGACCAATTCTCTAGTCGCAGCGTTCGGCAACGCCGACATTGTTCTGGAATCGGTCAAGTTTCCACCATAGCCATGGAGCAAAATCCCAAGGCCAAGAACCGGATTCATGGAAGTATACTCTCTACCATGGCCATCCTTCAAGGACGAACCTTTCTCAAGCGCATCGAGCCTTAAAGAAATCTGCTCTGACACTTCATCAATCTGCGCCATGAACGCTTCGAGAGCACTTCTTGTCTTTTTGCTGCGCGACTTCGCCTTAACCTCTCCTATCGCTATAACACTGCCCGAATTGGGGGCGATTGCAGCAAAGTCGACATCTCGGTCATCCGCCCTCTCGTATGCAACACCGCAAGCAAGCGTGGCTGGACGCTGAGGTCCGCGATATCCATGGCCCAGGGCTTCGAGTATGAGCTGTTGTGCAGTTCTTTCGAAGAGTTCACCCTTAGTGGCGGCTGGCAGTTTACTGCTCAGCAAAATGCGGTCCACGGCCGCAAGTAGCCCCGATTCGATCTCCAGGTTGGCAGTCCGGAGTGCGACTGGCACAAGAGCGTCTTGGAATCTGATCCAAGGACGCTCGGAACGGATGTTCGACGTAGCGAGGTCGATTAGCTCCGTGCCGGCCAAGCTTCCCGCGGCAACTGAAAGGTGCTGTGCGATACGAGCCCCGCCATCATCGATACTTAAGGGAAGCAAGCGCGACCCGTACATATCAATACCTAATTCGAGTTGCTTGAGGTTGCGATCGGTGAAGTCCGGAAGTAGTGCTGCAAACTCCGGGGCCTCCTCTATTTCTTTTACCAGCGCTGCCGAAACTTCGCGCGCGATCCATCGGAATCGAATAAACCCAGACGCAATCCGTGACTGGAACTCCCGACCATCAGCGGAGGCAAACGCCATTGCGGTCGTGGCCGGCAAAGCTTCGTCAAAATCTTCCAAAGACATCGCTTCAAACATCACTATGGCGCTTTTGGCTGCCCACCATCGGCCAAATAGTCGAAAGTATCTCTGCATCACCAGCGTATCAGTACTGGCCCCACCGCCAGCCGCACCCAGCGCCCACAACGCGCTCTCAAGTATTCCGACATTTGATAGAGTATCGATCTCTGGAACGCTTTCTCTAATCTCAAACCAGAGTGCGACTGCATTTGCAGGGTCCAGCATCCTTAGAATCCTTATACAGCCTTTCTCGGCACTGTCTGCGCACCGAACAAAGGGATCTATGTCGGGCCGACGCCGCGGCGGCCTTGGCCGCGGCGTATTGATCGTCTTCGAGACTTCGCGAATCTCGGATAAGAACACTTCTTCAAGGGGCTGTGGCAAAAAGTACGCGATCGGATGCAAGTTTCCTCCTTGGCTTAGACGTACAATCTGGCCTGTCACGGAGTGCACAGATAAATAGAGAATACATCGGGAGAACCAAATACTTTGCAGTTCGCGTTATTTTACTAACAAAGTAGGTTTGAGAAGGCACCGCGCACGGAACCATTCAGAACGACCGAGCACCCAAGTACCCGGCAGGTACCGGACAAACAGATGCTGTCCATCAGCGCCCGCGCGATAGTTGACAGGTCCGCGCGAACCACACAGGGCGCAGAAGCGGATTTGTATCTTCAACGCCGCTGAGGAATTCACCAGACTGCACTCCCCCTCGTGAGAACGGCCACAACCTGAGCTATCTCTCGTGGGTGCCGCGCGTCGACATCGGGATCGTGCTCGCACGGCCTGCTTCCGCGGCACCCACGGTTGTCGCATGCGCGAATCGCGCCCGCCCTGCTTTGCCGCCAGATTACGTTCTTCAAGCCGAGTTTCGAGTTCCGACAGTCGTGGCCGTTGCTCGCACTTTAGGCGTGGAAGATGCGCCTCTGCGCAAGCGGCACCTAGCATGTTGGTTCCGTCGGGATGTCTGGTGCAGTGTCGCGATAGGGGATCGGCGACCGCTGTCAGGCGCGAACGGTCAACACCTGGAAGCCGCCGCTCTCAGGTGCTCGAAAACCTAGTCGCGGGGTCGTTCATTTCGAGGTTCCTCGCGTGCCGTGTCGACATGGTGTCGACACGTGGCTCACGGAGATGTAGCGAAACCAGCCCTGAGCTCGTCTTCTCATTGCTCCCCCACCAGGACTCGAACCTGGAATGCCTGAACCAAAATCAGAAGTGTTGCCGATTACACCATGGGGGATTACTCGCCTAGAAGTGTGCCACAGGCACGGCAGACGATTGTGCCACAGGGGCGTCGAGCTGGGCGGGGTGGTCTCGACAAGCTCGACCAGCGGAGTGCACGCGACCGCGGGGCTCTCGGCCAGCGGAGCCGGCCGGCCTAAATGTGTGTCGAACGTAAAGATGTGGGTGCTGCAGCACCCACATCCTCACAAACGACACACATCTGCCGAGCGGGGTGGTCTCGACAAGCTCGACCAGCGGTGATCAGCTCGACCAGCAGCGGTCAGCTCGACCAGCGGAACGTGCGCTCGACCGGCGGGGTGGTCTCGACAAGCTCGACCAGCGGTGGTCAGCTCGAGCGGCGGCGGGCGGCGGGGATCAGTCCTTCGGGCCGCCGGCGACGTAGATGACCTGGCCGGAGACGAAGCCTGCGCCCTCGGAGGCGAAGAACGAGGCGGTGTGGGCGATGTCCTCGGGCTTGCCGGTGCGGGCGACGGGGATGGCGGAGGCGTTCAGCTTCTTGAACTCCTCGAAGTCCATGCCGACGCGGGCAGCGGTCGCCGCTGTCATGTCGGTCTCGATGAAGCCGGGGGCGATCGCGTTGGCGGTCACGCCGAACTTGCCCAGCTCGATCGCCAGCGTCTTGGTGAAGCCCTGCATACCCGCCTTGGCTGCGGAGTAGTTGGCCTGGCCGCGGTTGCCCAGAGCGGAGGTCGACGACAGGTTCACGATGCGGCCCCAACCGGCGTCGACCATGTACTTCTGGCATGCGCGGCTCATCAGGAAGGCGCCGCGCAGGTGCACGCCCATGATGGCGTCCCAGTCGTCGACGCTCATCTTGAACAGCAGGTTGTCGCGCAGGATGCCCGCGTTGTTCACCAGCACCGTCGGTGCGCCGAGCTCGGCGGCGACCTTCTCGACGGCCGCGTTGACCGACGCCTCGTCGGAGACGTCTGCGCCGACGGCGATCGCCTTGCCGCCCGCGTCGTTGATGGCCTTCGCGGTGTCGGCTGCGGCCTCCTCGGTGATGTCGAGAACGGCGACGGCCAGACCGTCGTCGGCGAGGCGCTTGGCCACCGCCGCGCCGATGCCCCGACCCGATCCGGTCACGATTGCTGTCTTCTGAGTGCTCATGCGAACTCCTCCATTGCGTGTACGTCTCCTGTGACGTGCGTCCCCTCGGTTCTATCAGTCGCCGTTCGGGTGGCCGTCACCACCTGCACCCCGGCCACTACCTGCACTGACGCTTCTGCGTCGTCAACGAGTCAGTAGTATCGGTCCGTCGCCACGCCGGACGCGGTCAGTCGGTGCGCGCGGCGCGCAGTCGTCGAATCCCGGAGGTGGACATGACAGAGAAGTCAGCCGCGACAGCCGTGATCGTCCTCGCCGCGGGCGCGGGCACTCGGATGAAATCCAAGACTCCCAAGATCTTGCACACCATCGGTGGACGTTCGCTCGTCGGCCATGTGCTGCATGGCGCAGCAGCGGCAACCCCAGATCAACTCGTGGCCGTCGTGGGCCACGAACGCGAACGCGTCACGGCGGCCGTCAACGAGATCGCAGCTGAGCTGGGCACCAACATTGTTGTGGCCGTTCAGGATTCGCCCGCCGGCACCGGCGACGCCGCGCGCGCCGGTCTCACCGCACTCCCCGACGACTTCACCGGAACGGTGATCGTCACCGCCGCCGACATCCCACTCCTCGACGGCCAGACGATCGAGGCCCTCGTCGCCACACATACCGCGGGAGACGGCGCCGCCGTCACGCTCACCGGCTTCATCGCCGACGAGCCGACCGGATACGGCCGGATCATCCGGACCAACGACGGCTCGGTGCAGGCCATTGTCGAAGAAAAGGACGCAAGCGACGCTCAGCGCGCGATCACCGAGGTCAACGCGGGCATCTACGCCTTCGACGCGCAGGCACTGCGCTCAGCGCTGCAACAACTCTCCACCGACAACGCGCAGGGCGAGTTCTATCTGACGGACGTCATCGAGATCGCACGGTCCGCGGGCAAGACCGTCCGGGCGCATGTCGTCGACGATCCGCTGGTGGTCGCGGGCTGCAACGACCGCGCGCAACTGTCCGCGCTCGGCGCCGCGCTCAATGCCTCGACCATCCGTCGCCACCAGCTCGCGGGCGTCACCGTCGTCGATCCGGGCTCGACGTGGATCGACGTCGACGTACACATCGAGCGCGACGTACGCATCGAGCCGGGCACCCAACTGCACGGTGCCACCCGTATCGCCGAAGATGCCGTCGTCGGCCCCGACACCACGCTCACCGACGTGACGATCGGCCGGGGGGCGTCGGTGATCCGCACGCACGGCTCCGACTCGGTGATCTCCGACGACGCATCCGTCGGCCCGTTCGCCTTCCTGCGGCCGGGTACCGAGTTGGGTGAGCGCGGCAAGATCGGCACCTTCGTCGAGACCAAGAAAGCCACCATCGGCGCAGGTAGCAAGGTTCCGCACCTCACCTACGTCGGCGACGCGACGATCGGCGAGGAGTCGAACATCGGGGCGTCGAGCGTCTTTGTCAACTACGACGGGGTGAACAAGCATCAAACGGTGATCGGGTCGCATTGCCGGACCGGATCGGACAACATGTTCGTCGCTCCGGTGCAGGTCGGTGACGGCGCGTATACCGGGGCAGGTACGGTCATTCGGGACGATGTCCCGCCCGGCGCCCTCGCGGTCTCGTCGGGTCCACAACGCAACATCGACGGTTGGGTACCCCGCAAACGCCCCGATACGGCTGCCGCACGCGCAGCGATCGAGGCAGGCGCGGCCGATACTCAGCCCGAACAGCCCGGCTCCTAGCCACGTGACCCGCTGGCAGAGCCACCCACCGGCCGACGATCGAGTAGAAGAGTTTCCATGACCTGGACCACCGACAACCAGAAGAACCTGATGCTGTTCTCGGGGCGTGCACACCCCGACCTCGCGCAGGCTGTCGCCGACGAACTCGGCATCAAGCTGACACCGCAGACCGCGCGGAACTTCGCCAACGGCGAGATCTTCGTTCGCTACGAGGAGTCGGTGCGCGGTTCGGATGCGTTCGTGATCCAGAGCTGCCCCGCCCCGCTCAACGAGTGGGTGATGGAGGCGCTGATCATGATCGACGCGCTCAAGCGTGGCTCGGCCAAGCGCATCAGCGTGATCCTGCCTTTCTACCCGTACGCACGTCAGGACAAGAAGGCCCGCGGCCGTGAACCGATCTCGGCCCGCCTCATCGCCGACCTGATGAAGACCGCAGGCGCCGACCGCATCATCTCGGTCGACCTGCACACCGATCAGATCCAGGGCTTCTTCGACGGCCCCGTCGACCACATGCACGCTCAGGGACAGCTTTCCGACTACGTCCGCGGCAAGTACGGCATCGAGAACCTCGTCGTCGTCTCGCCGGATTCGGGTCGTGTGCGCGTGGCCGAGAAGTGGTCGGACGCACTCGGCGGCGCGCCGGTCGCGTTCATCCACAAGACCCGTGACCCGATGGTCGCCAACCAGATCGTCGCGCACCGCGTCGTCGGTGAGGTCGAAGGCCGCACCTGCGTGGTCATCGACGACATGATCGACACCGGCGGCACCATCGTCGGCGCGGTCTCGAAGCTGAAGGAAGCGGGCGCGGGCGACGTCATCATCGCCACGACGCACGCGGTCTTCTCCGATCCGGCCGCCGAGCGCCTCGCCAACTCCGAGGCCGACGAGGTCATCGTGACCGACACGCTCCCGATCCCGCAGGAGAAGCGCTTCGACAAGCTGACCGTGATCTCGATCGCCCCGCTGCTGGCACAGACCATCCGCGAGGTGTTCGAACACGGTTCGGTGACAAGCCTTTTCGACGGCAACGCCTGATCTCGACCAGCTCGATCAACGAACCATGTTGACGACCACCGCCGCCCGACGCGATTGGGCGGCGGTGGTGTCGCTTGGGCTCGGTGTGTTCACCATCACCACCACCGAGATCATGCCCATTGGATTACTCCGTCCGATGGCCACCGACCTCGACGTCTCCGAGGGCACCATCGGCCTCACGGTCACGTTCTTCGCGTTCGTGGCCGCGATCAGTGCACCCACCCTCTCCACGGCGACACGACGCCTCGACCGTCGCCCGATCCTGCTCGCGGTGATGGCCGCCTTCGTCGTCGGGAACACGCTCACCGCACTCGCCGTGAATTACACGATGCTGGTGGCGGTCCGCATGGCGATCGGCGTCGCCCTCGGGTTGATGTGGGCGATCGTCGCCGCAACCGCGGTGCGTCTGGTGCCGCCGAACGCTGCCGTCCGCGCAACCACGATCGCGTTCTCAGGGGTGTCGCTGGCGTCGGTGCTCGGCATGCCCGTCGGCACTGTGATCGGGCAGGCGTTCGGCTGGCGGGCCGCGTACTGGACACTCGCCGGATTGAGCGCGGTGACCCTGACCGCCCTGGCCGTACTGCTGAGATCGGTGCCCGGCGACAGCGAGACGATCGGGCTTCGCGGACTCCCCCGCTTGCTGCGGATGCGCAATCTCCGAACGACCCTCATCGTGACCGCGCTGCTGATCACCGGCGCCTACGCCGCCTACACCTACGTCACACCGTTCATCGTGGAGATCATTGGAATCGACGCCGACCTGGTCGGCGTCGTCCTGCTGGTGATGGGCGTGGCAGGGGTCGCGGGCAACTTCACGGCCGGGGCGTTCCTGACCCGGACGCAGTCGGTGCGGTGGTCGCTGGCGGCGATCATCGCAGTCCTCGCGGGTGCACTGATACTCACGCCCGTCGCGAGTCTGTGGCTTCCCGCGGCTCTCGTCGGACTCCTCGTCTGGGCCGCCGGATACGCCGCCGCCCCGATCGGCCTGCAGACGACGGTGTTCCGCGTCGCGCCCGCCTACCGGGAATCGGCGACGACGCTGTACTCCACGACGTTCAATTTCTCGATCGGTGTCGGAGCTCTGCTCGGTGCCCTCGCGATCGAGCGCGGCGGCGCGCTCGCACCCGTCATCGTGGGAGCCGTGTGCGCGACGGTCGCGCTTGCCGTCGCACTCACCCTCCCCACGCGCGTGAGCCCCGACGATCCGGCCGCAGTGCCTGGGTAAGGTTGCCGCCATGAACACTGGGCGCGAGGCGACTGGCAACACCGAGACCGCGACGATCTACCACAACCCGAAGTGCTCGACCTCCCGCAAAGCCCTACAGCGCCTCCGCGACGAGGGTGTCGAGCCGACGATCGTGAAGTACGTCGACGAGCCGTACACCCGCGAGCAACTCGAGAAGCTCTTCGCCGATGCCGGCGTCACGGTTCGCCAGGCCGCACGTAAGCGCGAGGCGCTCTACAAGGAACTCGACCTCGACGCCGCGTCGGACGAGAAACTGCTCGACGAGATGGTGGCGCATCCGATACTCGTCGAACGTCCGTTTGTGGTGACCGACAAGGGAACTCGCCTCGCTCGCCCACTCGACAAGCTCGACGAGATCCTCTGACCGCTCAGAACAGCAGCGGCCCAACTGCGTTCGCCAGCCCGCGCGCGGCGTCGGTGAGTGAGCAGATCGCCTCGAGTCTGCTCGACACCCCGCCGATCATCACCGCACCGCGGACCGCACCGTCGACGTCGTAGATCGGCACGGCGAGATGGGCGTGGTGCACCACCAGTTCACCGTCGTCGACCGCGACGTCGGTGCGTCGTATCTCGACGATCTGCTCTTCGAGTCGGGCAGGATCGATGATCGTTGCAGGTGTGACGGGGACGAGCGGCAGCTCCAGCACGTCACGCCACTGCGACAGCGAGGCCAGCAGGAGCTTGCCCGCGGCCGACGCGTGGAGATACCGCATGAGCTCGCCGACGCCGTCGAGCGGATGGTCGGGGTCGGCGTCGAGGACGCGCACCGAGGCGGGCCTGAAGTAGAGCAGATGGACGGCGAAGCGTACCGAGCCCCGGAAGTCGTCGAGGCGCTCGGCCGCGCGCGCCGGGACCGGAGGCGTGGCGACCCCGTCGACGAAGGAGGCGAGACGGGTGCCGATCGCGAAACCACGCAAATCGGCTGTCCGCACCAGGAACTCGTCGGCGACGAGACTGTTGAGCAGGCGGTAGGTGCTCGCGGACGGGAGGTCGAGGCGCTCTGCGATGTCGCGGGCCGTTGTACCTATGCCGAGGTCTGCGACAGTCTCGATGATCTGCAGCGCGCGCACCACCGAATCCGATTTCGGCGCACGACCTATCGCCATCTCGCCCCCTCACCCCGGTTCGACGACCGACTCCCTCCCCTGCTCACCGCAGCGTCGCCGTGGTGAGAATGTCGGCGCTCGTGGTCGCATCGAAGACACCGACACCGGCGAGCAGTCGAGGACTGCGCCGTGCGACGAACAGCACGAGCGCCGTCACCACGACCATCGACGCGACGTAGACGACGCCGAGAACCCGACCGTGTCCGATGCCGGTGCCGAAGGCAGTCACCAACAACACGCCGAGGATGACCGCCGTGATCACACCGAGCATCATGATGCGCCTGCTGGGTTCCCCGATTCGGCCGAGCAGCACAGGAGAGGCGAGACACGCGGTCAGGTAACTGCCCATGTAGCCCAGCGCGCTGAGCGTCAAAAAGTCGCGGATGCCGTCCTGCGGATTGCCGCCGCACCAGAGGAACACGAGCGGTCCGAGCGTCACGATCGCCATCGCCCAGACCGTCGCGAGGGCAGGCGTGTGAAAGCGACGATGAGTGCGGCCGAACGCCTCGGGAACCACACGCTCGCGCCCCAGCGTGAACAGCACGCGCACGAGGGCGTTGACCGAGGCCAGAGCGCATGCGAAGAACGACGTCGCGATCCCGATGTCGAGGATGACCGCTGTAACGCGGGTGCCGTCGGAGAGGAACAGGGCGGCCAGGGGTGTGGAACTCTCCCGTACACCCGCCGGGGCGTCGAACATCGCGAGCGACTGCGTGGTCACCGCGAGCAGATAGATGACACCCGCGGCGATCGGTGTCCAGCGCAGGGTGCGCGGAACGCTGCGGAAGGGTCGACGCGCCTCGGCCGACAGCGTCGTCGCACTCTCGAATCCGACGAACGCGCTGACCGCGACCACGATCATCAGACCCATCGACCCGACGTCGACCTGCGGTGCGAACACCTTCGACCAGTCCGCCGAATGATGCGTGATCCCGAGCCACACCATGAGGCCGACCAGGATGACAACGGCGACGACCTCGATCGCGAGTGTGGCGGTCGCAGAGACCTTGATCCCGCGAACCATCAGCACGGTCATGACGAGGGCGGCCACGACGATGATCACACAGACAATCGGCAGCCACACCGACGTCGACACCCCGATGCTGACGGCAATGTGGTTGAGGTACAAGCCAACTGCGAGGAGTCCCGCCATGCTCACCGAGCCGTAACCGACGACCGCCGACCACGCCGTTGGCAGCGCCACACGCGGACCGAATCCCTGCGCCACGTAGGAGTAGAGGCCGCCGACGACGGCGAGTCGTTGCGCCATCGGCCGCACGCACGCCGAGATCATCATGACGACGACCATCGCGACGGCGAACGAGATGACACCGCCTGCACCGCTCATCGCGGCGATCACGAACAACGGCGTCACCGCCGATGTCCCGGCGGGCGCGATGGCCGCGACCGACTGAGCGAAAACGGGTATGAAGGGAAGCTGACGACGAGTCAGGCCGCGCACCGGCGACTCGTCGGCGACCAGCGGGTACGTCGACGTCAGCGATTCGCCCGTTGATTCAGCAGTGGAGGATGTCGGCATAGCGCCCTCTACCGTGACGGAGCGCTCGTTGCGACGCATCGTTTTCGTGTTTCCAGCGTGTTAACCCGCGTGAGAAATCCAGCTCTCCCATTTCTCAGCCGCCCTTACCTTGGTGCCATTGTGACGTGACACACACCCCGTACCGTTCTGCCGGAATCGATTAAGCAGCGAGACCGACGGTGATCTCGCCTCCGCACGAAAGGCGCGTTCATGAGCACAATCGAGTCCGGAGGCGGCACCACGGCTGCCACGTCGTCGACCGCGAGTTCGACCGACTACCTCGACAAACGTCGACTCAAGACCGGCACGGCCGGGTGGGTGCTGCTCGCGGGCCTCGGAGTCAGCTACGTCATCAGCGGCGACTACTCCGGGTGGAACTTCGGGCTCGAGCAGGGCGGCTTCGGCGGCCTGGCGATCGCGGCCGTCATCATCGCCGCGATGTATTTCGCGATGGTGCTCGGCATGGCCGAGATGAGCTCGGCCCTACCCGCGGCAGGAGGCGGATACACCTTCGCCCGCCGGGCTCTCGGCACGTGGGGCGGAATGGCGACCGGCACCGCGGTCCTGATCGAGTACGCAATCGCGCCCGCGGCGATCGCCACCTTCATCGGCGCATACGTCGAATCACTGCACCTGTTCGGGATCACCGACGGCTGGTGGGTGTACCTCGTGGTCTACGCCATCTTCATCGGCGTGCACCTCGCAGGTGTCGGCGAAGCATTGAAGGTGATGTTCGTGATCACCGCCATCGCACTCGCCGGGCTGATCGTGTTCGCTATTGCGGCGATCGGCGACTTCTCGTGGTCGAACCTCACCGATATCGCTCCGACGGACGCGGCGGGCGCGAACTCCTTCCTCCCCCACGGATACCTCGGCATCTGGGCAGCCATCCCGTTCGCGATCTGGTTCTTCCTCGCCGTCGAAGGTGTGCCCCTCGCCGCAGAGGAGGCCAAGAACCCCGCTCGCAATGTGCCGCGCGGGATCATCGCTGCCATGTGTGCGCTGATCTGCACGTGCGCGCTGGTGCTGTTTATGGTGCCCGGCGCGGGCGGGGCGTCGGCCATGCAGACTTCGGGCAACCCGTTGGTCGAGGCGTTGGGCAGCGGTACCGCGCACACCGTCGTCAACTACATCGGTCTCGCAGGCCTGGTGGCGAGCTTCTTCTCGATCATCTACGCCTACTCGCGACAGCTCTTTGCACTCTCGCGCGCGGGCTACCTGCCGAAGTCGTTGTCGGTGACCAACTCCCGCAAGTCCCCGACGTTGGCCCTCATCGTGCCCGGCATCGTCGGCTTCATCCTGTCGCTGACCGGGCAGGGCGCCATGCTGCTCAACATGGCCGTCTTCGGTGCGGCGCTGAGCTATGTGCTGATGATGATCAGCCACATCGTGCTGCGCATCCGGGAGCCAGAACTGGCACGCCCGTACCGGACGCCGGGCGGCATCGTGACGACGGCGTTCGCGCTCGTCATCGCAGTGCTCGCGCTCGTGGCCACCTTCCTCGTCGACATCAAGGCGGCAACCGGCTGTCTCATCGTGTTCGCCCTCTTCATGGCGTATTTTGGCCTCTACAGCCGCAAGCGGCTGGTCTTCGCCAGTGCCGACGAAGAGTTCGAGGCCATTGCCGACGCCGAAGAGGGACTCTCGTGACCTACAGCCATTCACTTCGCGGACACACCTATCAGTTCGCCGATCTCATCGACGTGATGGCCAAAGCCACGCCGGCACGTTCTGGCGACGAATTGGCCGGGTGCGCAGCACAATCCGACGCCGAGCGCGCGGCGGCGGCATGGGTGCTCGCCGACCTCCCACTCACCGTGTTCCTCGAGGAAATGCTCGTCCCGTACGAGTCCGACGAGGTGACGCGCCTGATCATCGACACCCACGACCGCGAGGCATTCGCACCCATCTCGCACCTGACGGTCGGCGGCCTGCGTGACTGGCTGCTCGAACAGGTCGTTGCGCCCGGGGGGACGCAGCGGCTGCAGGCGGTGTCGCCCGGGTTGACCCCGGAGATGGTTGCCGCTGTCAGCAAGCTGATGCGCAATCAGGATCTGATCGCGGTCGCGCGGCGGATGGAGGTCACCGCCGGATTCCGCACCACCATCGGGCTGCCGGGACGACTGGCCACCCGACTGCAGCCCAACCACCCGACCGACGATCCGAGGGGTATCGCCGCCGGTCTGCTCGATGGGCTACTACTCGGTTGCGGCGACGCCGTCGTCGGAATCAACCCGGCAACCGACTCACCACAGGCGACGTCGACGCTGCTCGAACTCCTCGACGACGTGCGGCAGCGTTTCGACATTCCGATGCAGTCGTGCGTGCTCTCGCACGTCACCACGACGATCGGCTTGGTCGAGGCGGGCGCGCCGGTCGACCTGGTCTTCCAGTCGATCGCGGGCACCGAGGGCGCCAACCGCGGATTCGGCGTCGACCTGGCAGTTCTCAACGAAGGCAATGAGGCCGGGCGGTCGTTGCACCGCGGGACCGTCGGCGACAACGTGATGTATCTCGAAACCGGGCAGGGCTCGGCACTGTCGGCAGGCGCTCACCTCGGGACCGGTGGCCGGCCCGTCGACCAGCAAACCCTCGAGGCGCGCGCCTACGCGGTCGCCCGGTCGCTGGAACCCCTGCTGGTCAACACCGTCGTCGGATTCATCGGCCCCGAGTATCTCTTCGACGGCAAGCAGATCATCCGCGCGGGACTCGAAGATCACTTCTGCGGCAAGCTTCTCGGGCTGCCGATGGGCGTCGACGTCTGCTACACCAACCACGCCGAGGCCGACCAGAACGACATGGACACGCTGCTGAGCCTGCTCGGGATGGCCGGAGTCGGATTCGTCATCACCGTGCCGGGCGCCGACGACATCATGCTCGGCTACCAGAGCCTGTCTTTTCACGACGTGCTCTACCTGCGCGACGTCCTGGGCCTGCGCGCCGCACCGGAATTCGAGGAGTGGATGCAGACGATCGGCATGGCCGACGACGGCGGCCACGTCGTGCCACTCGACCCGCAGACGTCGGCGCTGCGCGGACTGGCGGCGTCGTGAACACGCCCGAGACGCAATCAATCCCGTCGGTCGATCCGTGGAAATCGATGCGCGGACTCACCCAGGCCCGAATCGGCTTGCAGCGCAGCGGAAATGCGCTGTCGAGTGCTGATGTGCTGCAGTTCCAGGCCGATCACGCGGCAGCACGCGACGCCGTGCACACCCCGATGGACTCCGACGGCGTCGTCGACGGTCTGAAGGGGCTGGGGTTGGGCGAGCCGGCGGTCGTCACGAGTCAGGCGTCGTCGCGGGCGGAGTATCTGCGCCGACCCGACCTCGGCCGAATCCCGAATGACCTTTCCGCAGTGCAACATTCAGGTGCCGAAATCGGTTTCGTGATCGCCGACGGCTTGTCGGCGACGGCGGTGGACACGCACGCGGTCACGCTCGTCGATACGATCGCTGCCGGACTCTCGCCGCAATTCTCGATCGCTCCGCCGGTCGTTGCCACCCAGGCACGCGTCGCGCTCGGCGATCACATCGGGGAGGCGCTCGGCGTCGAGATCCTTCTCGTGATCATCGGGGAACGCCCGGGACTGTCCGTCGCCGACAGCCTCGGCATCTACCTGACCTATCGTCCGGAGCCGGGACGTCGTGACTCCGAACGCAATTGCATCTCCAACATCCATCCGCCGGACGGGCTCGGATACCGCGACGCCGCCCGGATCGTCGAAGCACTGGTGTCCGGGGCACGGCAACTCGGCGCGTCGGGCGTCGCACTCAAAGACACCTCGTCTGCCGACCCCGCCGTCGCCGCTGCCGCTGCGCAGGGCGAACTCGGCTAGGTCGCGGGGCTTTAGATGATCCCGGGGGCGTCGACCGTGCGCGCGGGTAGCGACTGCACCGCCGACGGAACGACGACACCCACCAGTCCACGCACGAAGCCCTTGGTGATGTCCCAGAAGTCGAAGTAGTCGCGCCACACGGCGATCGCACCGTCAAGAACCTCGAAGCGCCCGCACACCCAGAACCGGATTCGCACGGGACCGAGCCGGATCTCGTCGATCCGCTCGGTGAGCACCACCGTGTCGTCGGTGGCGATGTTGATGATCCCGTAGTCGAATCCGGCGAATGACGACGCGTCCATGGCGCCGAAGACCTTGGCGACGTTGCGTTTGCCACGGATCGTCGGCAGTCCGACATTGGTGTAGACGATGTTGTCGTCGAGGTCGGCCATGGCTGCGGAACTGTCGTCGCGGGCGAGCGCGTCGAGGAAGTCGGTGACGACGCGATCAGGGGTACGAGAGGTCATGGTGTCACCGTACGGTGCGCGATGTGACTTCACCGCAGGTCGTCGTCTATTCTTGACGGGTTGTCTCGGCGAGGGTGAGCAGTCACCGTAATCGGCGCGACCATCGCACATCTCCTTGCGGACTCGAGTTTCCGCAGGTGGTCGTGGATTGTCGGCCTGCGGAACTGCCACAGAGCGCCGAGCACCGACCACCCGGCTGCACGCACAGACGCGGCCGAACCACCAAGGAGAGTCACATGGCAACCCAGGCAAACGCACTGGCAGTCACCACCCGCACCGAAAAGGGCAAGGGCGCCGCTCGACGCGCTCGTCGCGCAGGCAACGTGCCCGCCGTGCTGTACGGCCACGGCACCGACCCGCAGCACCTCAACCTCCCGGCTCGCGATTTCGCCGCCATCCTGCGTAACAACGGCACCAACGCGGTCCTCGACCTCGACATCGAGGGCACCAGCCAGCTCGCGCTGACCAAGCAGATCGACATCCACCCGATCCGCAACTACATCGAGCACGTCGACCTGCTCGTCATCAAGCGCGGCGAGAAGGTCACCGTCGAGGTCACCATCGTCGTCGAGGGCGACGCCGCTCCCGGCACCCTGGTCACCCAGGACGCCAACACCGTCGAGATCGAGGCCGACGCACTGTCGATTCCCGAGCAGATCGTCGTCGACGTCGAGGGCAAGGAAGTCGGCACGTCGGTCCACGCGTCGGACCTGGTCCTCCCCCAGGGCGTCGAGCTCATCACCGACCCGGAGACCCTCATCGTCGCAGTCAACGAGGCGACCACCGCCGCAGAGCTCGAGGAAGAGACCGACGCGGAGCAGGCTGACGCCGACGCCGCCGCCGCTGAGGCCGAGGCCGAGTAATTCGGCGTCACCTCTTCCGACGCTCCGCCACTACTGATGACACAGGAATCATGAAACTTGTTGTCGGACTCGGTAATCCCGGTTCCAAGTATGAGCGGACGCGTCACAACATCGGCGCGATGGTCGCAGACCATCTCGTCACGACGGCCGGCGAGCGATGGAAGGTGCACAAGCGCTCCGGCGCGATGGTGGCACCCATCACGCTCGCCGGCCAGTCGGTGTTGGTGGCACGTGCACGCACGTACATGAACACCACCGGCCGCGAGATCGGCCCACTCGCGAAGTTCTACTCGATCAACCCGTCGGATCTGATCGCGCTGCACGACGAACTCGACATCGACTTCGGTGCCGTCCGCCTCAAACTCGGTGGCGGCGAAGGCGGCCACAACGGCCTGCGCTCGATCAGCCAGGCACTCGGATCGCGTGACTACTACCGCGTCCGCTTGGGCATTGGTCGCCCGCCCGGCCGCCAGGATCCCGCCGACTTCGTGCTCAAACCCTTTCCGTCGTCGGCACGCGCCGACGTCGAACTACTCATCCAGCACGGCGCCGACGCCACCGAGGCGCTGATCGCCTCGGGTCTCGAGGCAGCGCAGAACGTCGTCCACACCTGGTGATACCGCGATTCGGCGACGCCGCCGCTGACTGAAAAGCGGCACGCACTGCCCGACACCGCAGCATGAGTGCACTCTCGGTGCAACGATGGTCCAATGTCGGACGCCACCCTGAGCCTCATCGTCCTCGGCGTCACGGTCGTGTTGTTCATCATCAACAAGCTGCCGGTCGGCCTCGTCGCCATCGGGTCGGCGCTGGCGCTCTACTTCCTCGGACTCGTGCAGTTCGACGAACTGACCTCGGGTCTCGGTCAGAGCGTCATCGCCTTCATCGCGGCCCTGTTCGTGATCAGCGAGGGACTCGAGGCGTCGGGAATCACCGCATGGCTGGGCAGCGTGCTGGCGCGCGTCGCAGGTCGCACACGCACCAGGGTGGTTGCCGCCATCATGGTTCTCGCCGCGGCATTGAGTCCACTCATCACGATTAACGGCGCAGCGGCAGCGTTGGTCCCGGTCAGCGTCGCCGTCGCGCGGCGGGCGCATCTGTCACCGTCGCGCGTACTGCTCCCTCTCGCGTTCGCCGCGAGCGCCGGTTCACTGCTCACGCTGAGCGGCAGCCCGGTCAACGTCATCATCGATGAAGCCGCCACCGAGCAAACCGGTTCCTCGATCGGCTACTTCGGCTTCTCCCTCATCGGCGTCCCCCTGGTCGTGGGGACGCTGGTTGTCATCGCGCTTGTCGGCGACCGGCTGATCCCGCGTCGCGAATCACAGTCACTGCCAGAGGATTTCAGCAGATACCAGCGCGACGTCGTTGAGCATTATGAATTGTCGGGATTGGCGACGACCGGCGTGCGTACCTTTCGCCTGCACGTCGAAGCGGCGTCGACGCTTGTCGGGAAGACTGTCCGCGCCGCCATCACCGACGACGCGATCGACACGGTCGCCGCACAGTCCGAACGTGGCCGCGTACTGAGTTCGACGCATAAGCTCGAACCGTCGGACGTACTCGTCGTCTCCGGCGTGGGCACCGCCGTCGAGACGCTCGCGCGGGACACCGACCTCACCGTCGAGGACACCATCGGCAGGCGCATGAGTCGTCGCCACGACAGTCTCATCAACCGCGACAACGGAGTCTGTGAGTTGGTGATCCCGCCGCGCTCGTCGTGGATCGGACGACCGGCGTTCGGCGGGATGGTGCGCGCAGAAGACGGACTGCTCGTGTTGTCGGTGCGCAGGCAGAACGACGACGTCTCGTCCCGCGCGTCGACGCTGCAGGAAGGCGACGCCCTACTGGTGTACGGACCGTGGGGCGCGCTCGACGCACTGGCCGACGACAAGGACGTTCTGGTGGTCGCGTCGTCGGAAACCGTTCGGCGGCAGACGGTTCCACTCGGACGGAGTGCTCCGCGCGCGGCCGTCATCCTGGTGGCCACGATCGCGCTGCTGGCGAGCGGGGTCGTGCCCCCGGTGGTCGCCGGCCTACTCGGCGCGGGTGCGATGGTGCTGTTCCGCGTGCTGTCGAGCGAGCAGGCATATCGTGCCGTTCCCTGGGCGACGCTGGTTCTGATCGCCGCGCTGATCCCGATGTCGGCGGCGATCACGAGCAGTGGCGGTGCCGAGTTGATCGCACGACCCATCGTCGACCTCGTGTCCGGGCACAGTGCGTATCTTCTGCTCGCGATGCTGTTCGTGCTGACGGCCTCACTCGGACAGTTCATCTCCAACGTCGCCACCGCGCTGATCGTCATTCCGATCGCGCTCGTCGCCGCGGCCGACGTCGGTGTCGACGCTCGAACTGTGCTCATGGTGGTCTGCGTCGCAGCCGCCGCTTCCCTGCTGACACCGATCGCCACTCCCGCCAACATGATCGTGATGAATCCGGGCGGATACCGCTTCGGCGACTATTGGCGACTGGGGATCGTGCTGATGATCTGCTGGCTGATCGTCACCGTGACCCTGGTCCCGGTGTTCTGGCCGATCAACGGCTGATACCCCCTCAACCGCTGAGACGCACTCGACGGCCGGGGCGAGCAGGAGCCGTGAGAAGCGGCCTTGTTCGTCACCGGATGTGGCGGGGCCTACACTCTTTTCGGACGCAGGGCTATCCGCTGCGTGATCCGTTTGTCGAAGGGAAGTACGCGTGACCGTCATCGCCGCCAACACAGGCCATCAGAACGTAGCGATGTTGGGCATCGGCGCGTACCGACCGAAGCGCCTGGTCAGCAACGATGAGGTGTGCGAGGTTCTCGACAGTTCGGATCAGTGGATCTTCGAGCGCAGCGGCATCCGGAATCGCCGGTGGATCAGCGGCGACGAGACCGCGCGGTCGATGGCCGCAGCCGCAGCCGAGCGGGCCATCGAGAACTCCGGGATCGACAAGGACAAGATCGGTGCGCTGATTCTGGCCACCAACAGCTGGAAGACCAAGATCCCGCACGGCGGCCCGATCGTGGCCTACGACATCGGCCTCAACGGAATTCCCGCCTACGACATCGCCGCGGGATGCGGCGGCTTCGGCTACGCCCTGGGCGTCGCGGCCGACACCGTGCGCGCGGGCTCAGCCGAGTACGTGCTTGTCGTCGGCGTCGAGACGATGTCGGTCGTCATGGAGCCCACCGACCGCAACACCGCATTCATCTTCGGCGACGGCGCCGGCGCGGTCGTCGTCGGACCGAGTGACGACAACGGGATCTCCCCTACCGTCTGGGGTTCCGACGGCGAGAACGCCGAGGCGATCGGCCAGAACTACGACATTCCCGAGTACATGGATCGCGCTCAGGAGTACCAGCACAAGGATCCGGAGACCGAGCCCGTCGGCCGCATGGTGGTCACGATGGAGGGTTCACGCGTCTTCCGCTGGGCGGCAATCACACTGCCCAAGGCGCTGTCGTCGGTCATCGAGCAGTCCGGCATCGGTATCGACGACATCGAGGTGTTCGTACCCCACCAGGCGAACGCTCGGATCAACGACTTGATGAAGAAGAACCTGGGCTTCCCCGACGGCCTGCCGATGGCCAACGACATCGAGAACACCGGCAACACGTCGGCGGCGTCGATCCCGCTCGCGATGGAAGAGATGCTGGCCACCGGCAAGGCCAAGGGCGGCCAGACCGCGCTGCTGCTCGGGTTCGGCGCGGGCCTCTCCTACGCCGGGGCCGTCGTAACTCTGCCCCCGGCGCCGAAGGTAAGCAGCTTCGACGACCTCGGGTGACACCGTGACTCTGCCCCCGGCGCCGAAGGTGAGCAGCTTCGACGACCTCGGGTGACACCGTAACTCTGCCCCCGGCGCCGAAGGTGAGCAGCTTCGACGACCTGGGGTAGCACCCGCTACGCGTTCTCCTTGCGGAATACCGCTGTGCCCCACCATGTTCCGAGAATCGCCAGCGCGATGGCGGTGAGCAGACCCCACGCGACCGTCGACGTCGCGACGCCTCCGACGAAGCTGCTGCGGACGGCGTCGACGATCCAGCGGAACGGCATGAAATCGCTGGCCCGTTGCAGCCACATCGGTCCGAGCGTCATCGGCAGCAGGATTCCCGACAGCAACAGCACCGGCATCATCACCATGTTGATGACCGGCGCCATGACGTCTTCGCTCTTGGCGGTCAGGGCAAGCGCGTTCGACGCCGCGGCGCACGCTGCGCCGATCAGCAGCGTGATTGCGATGCCGACGATCGCGCCGCTGACGGATCCGCGCATACCCATGGCGTAGCCGAGGAACACCAGGATCAGCGCCTGGACGAACAACTGCAGCACGTCGCGCATCAGCCGACCGGCCAGCAGTGCGGTGCGGCTCGCGGGCGTCACGCGTTCGGCTTCGACGACGCCTTCGCGCCACTCCCCGATCAGACTGAACCCGGCAAACATCGCGCCGAAGAATCCGAGCTGCACGAGGAGTCCTGGCACCAGGAACGTGTAGGCATTGTCGGCGCCGCCGGGGAACTGGTCGACGATGGGTTTGAGCAGCGGGCCGAACAGCAGCAGGTAGAGCACGGGTTGCAGCACCCCGATCAGTACCCATGCCGGGTTACGCAGATTCATCCGGATCTGTCTACGGAACACGATGGTGGAATCGCGGAGGAAGTTCATCGGATGGCTCCTTCGTTGTCGAGTTCTTCGAGTGCGGCGTCTTCGCTCGTGGCTTGAGCGTCGCGCAGTGAACGCCCGGTCATCGTGAGGAAGACGTCGTCGAGGGTCGGTCGCAGCACCTCGATGCTGTCGAGCGCGATGCCCGAGGCGTCGAGTTCGCGGAGCAGTCCCGGTATCTCGCGTCCCGCGTGCCGCACACGGCCGCGCACGTGGCGGCCGTCGGTCTCGACGGAGTTGGCGATGCGTCGTAGACGATCCGCGGCTATGTCGACCTCGGCTGCCAGCTGGATCTCGAGGTCGACGAGGTCGCCCGACACCTGGTCTTTGAGGTTCTGAGCGGTGTCGGCCGCGACGATCTTGCCGTTGTCGATGATGAGGATGCGGTCCGACAGTTCGTCGGCCTCGTCGAGGTAGTGCGTGGTGAGGAAGACCGTGGCGCCACGCTCGGTGCGCAGCCTGCTGATGTGGTCCCAGAGGTTCGCTCTCGCCTGCGGGTCGAGGCCGGTGGTCGGTTCGTCGAGGAAGACCAGCGAGGGATCGTGGATCAATCCCATTGCGATGTCGAGGCGACGCTTCTGACCACCCGACATGTTCTTGGGCTGCCGTTCCCACAGTCCGTCGAGTTGGAGTCGGGAGAACAGTTCGTGCCCGCGTCGAGTGGCGTCGGCGTGTGAGAGTCCGTAGAGCATCCCGTGGTCGACCACCTCGTCGCCCGCCCTGGCCTGGCTGAACGTTCCACCCGCCTGCGACACGTATCCGATACTGCGACGGACCATCACCGACTCGCGCACGACGTCGTATCCGTTGACGGTCGCGGTTCCGGCGGTTGGCCGCAGCAACGTCGTCAACATGCGCAGCGTGGTCGTCTTCCCCGCGCCGTTGGGGCCGAGAAATCCGACCACCTCGCCCTCGTGAATATCGAGGTCGACGCCGTCGACGGCTCGCACCTCGCGTTTGTTCTTGCCTCGCCCCGTCGTGAATGTCTGCACCAGACCTCGCGCTTGGATCATCGTCGGTGTCACAGCTCGTCCCCTCTCTGCGTGTGAACGTCGAATGAGCCGCTCACGCATAGTGTTCAAACTTGAATATAGGCCATTTAGTCAAAGTTGACTAGATGCCGGCTTCGTCGCAGAGGTAGTCGTCGGCGGCGTCGGAAACCCGACGGCGCCCACCTCGTGGCTCTCTCTGCTTGTACTGACCACCTGCTCGTCGATGATTCATCGAAATGCGGACAACCCCTGCCCTCGATTCGGAATCCGCGTCGACGCATTACTGTCAGGTCATGGCTTCCACGCCACCGATCCCACCGACGACGCCGCTACTCCTGCTCGGCGTCGTCGGGATCTTCGGGCCGGTCAACGGCTATCAGATCCGACGCGAACTGTTGTCGTGGCAGGTCGACAAATGGGCCAACGTCAATCCGGGCTCGATCTACCACGCCCTCGGAAAGCTCAGCGACTCAGGCGATCTCACGCGACGCGAAGTCTCCGACGGCTCACGCGAGGTCAGCGTCTACGAGATCACCGAGTCGGGTCGGGTCAGGCTGCACAGCATGCTCGAGCACGCGATGATCGGCGTCGACGTCTTCGACCGCAGCGCGTTCCAGGCGGCGTTCAATCTCCTGCCACTCCTGGGCGACGACCACGCGACGACGCTGCTCAAACAGCGTTTGGTGACGCTGCAGGAGGTGATGCGCGAATACACCGCAGCCACCGAACCCGATGCCAACCCCTACGCTCCACCGCATGCCATGGAAGGTGCTCGCCTGTGGTTGCGCCTCGCGCAGGCCGAGGCGGATTGGCTCACCGACGTCATCGCCGACGTCCAGAACGGGACGCTGTCGTTTCTGGAGAACGCCGACTGGACGCCACCACCCGACGACCCGGGCCACCAGATGACCGTCGACCGCACCGATTACAGGCGCATTCTGCAGGGTGAGCCCGGCCAAGATGCCTCGTCGCCGCGCATCAGTACTTCCGAGTAGCGCCGCGATGTGAGACGGTCTATGTCGGGTCGCATAACGGAAGGAACCTCATGGCAGAGATCGCGGATACAGCGGGCGTCAACAACATCGGCATGCTCGGCATCGGTGCGTACCGTCCCGAGCGCGTCGTCACCAACGACGAGATCTGCGAGCACATCGATTCCTCCGACGAGTGGATCTACACGCGGACCGGCATCAAGACCCGACGCTTCGCGCGTCGCGACGAGGACGTCGTGGAGATGGGCGTGAAGGCCGGGCGCACGGCGATCGCCAATGCCCTGCTCTCCGGCTCCGACATCGACGCCGTCATCCTCGCGACCAACACCCATCTGCTCATGACCCCGGCGGGCGCGACGAAGGTCGCCACCGAACTCGGCGCGAACGGTGTTCCCGCGTTCGACGTCACCGTCGGCTGCGCCGGATTCGGTTACGGCATGGCGCTCGCCGCCGACATGGTGCGCGGCGGAAGCGCAACGCATGTCCTCGTCATCGGCGCCGAGCAGTTGTCGGTGACCCTCGACATGACCGACCGCACCAACTGCTTCATCTTCGGCGACGGCGCCGGCGCCGTCGTCGTCGGACCCACCGAGGACCAGCAGCTCGGACCAGTCATCTGGGGTAGCGACGGCAGTCAATACGACGCGATCCGCCAGGACATCGACTGGGTGACCTTCCTCGACGGCGACCGGGTGCAGCGGCCCTACGTGCGACTGCAGGGCACCGCGGTATTCCGTTGGGCCGCTTTCGAAATGGGCAAGGTGGCACAGCGCGCGCTCGACGCCGCCAAGATCGGCGCCGAAGACCTCGACGTCTTCGTCCCCCATCAGGCCAACACCCGCATCAACGATCTGCTCGCGAAGACGCTGCATCTGCCCGAGGGCACCCCGGTGGCCAACGACATCGAATACACCGGCAACACGTCGGCGGCGTCGATCCCGCTGGCCATGGAGGATCTGCTCTCAACCGGCAAGGCCAAGCCGGGCGACACCGCACTGCTGCTCGGCTACGGCGCGGGACTCAGCTACGCGGCGCAGGTGGTCAAGATGCCGCCGGTCCCGTTCGAGTAGCGTCTGGCCCGACCGTCGGGCGGCGTCGAGCGTTTTGCTCCGACGCTCGCCCGGCTAGTAGCCTCGTCTGGTGAGTTCTGACGCGCGTGAGCTGCGGCTCGAAGCCCAGCGTCGACGTACCTTCGCCATCATCTCCCATCCCGACGCGGGTAAGTCGACGATGACCGAGGCCCTGGCGTTGCACGCGCACGTGATCAGCGAGGCGGGCGCCATCCACGGCAAGGCCGGCCGTAAGTCGACGGTGTCGGACTGGATGGAGATGGAGAAGGCTCGCGGAATCTCCGTCAGCTCGACCGCCCTGCAGTTCAATTACGCCCTCGAAGGCACCGACGGCCCCGGCGCGGTCATCAACCTCGTCGACACCCCCGGCCACGCCGACTTCTCCGAGGACACCTACCGAGTGCTCACCGCGGTCGACGCCGCGGTCATGCTCATCGACGCCGCCAAGGGCCTCGAGCCGCAGACGCTCAAACTGTTCCAGGTGTGTCGCCACCGCGGCATCCCGGTCATCACCGTCATCAACAAGTGGGACCGCCCCGGTCGCACCCCGTTGGAGCTCATCGACGAGATCAGCGAACGCATCGGCTTGATCCCCACCCCGCTGTTCCTGCCCGTCGGCATCGCAGGCGATTTCCGCGGACTCCTCGACCGCCGCACCGGCGAGTACATCCACTTCACCCGCACCGCCGGTGGGGCCAAGATCGCACCGGAGGAACTGCTCGACCCCGACGCCGCTCTCGAGCGCGAGGGCGACGCCTGGATCGCGGCCGTCGAAGAGAGTGAACTCCTCTCCGAGATGGGCCAGGATCACGACGAGGAACTCTTCCTCGCAGGCCAGACGTCGCCGATGATCTTCGTCTCGGCGATGCTGAACTTCGGTGTCCGCCAACTGCTCGACGCGCTCGTCGAGCTCGCGCCGGCACCGTCGGGTCGCACCGGAATCGACGGCACCGAACGCGAGGTCACCGATCCGTTCAGCGCCGTCGTGTTCAAGGTCCAGGCAGGCATGGACTCCAGCCACCGTGACCGGTTGGCCTTCATGCGCATCGTGAGCGGCGAGTTCGAACGCGGCATGGTCGTGACCCACGCGCAGACCGGAAAACCCTTCGCCACCAAGTACGCTCACACCGTCGTCGGCCGCGACCGCTCGACGGTCGACACCGCCTACCCCGGCGACGTCGTCGGCCTCGTCAACGCGACGGCGCTCGCGCCGGGCGACACACTCTACGACGGCCCGCGCATCCAGTACCCGCCCATCCCTTCCTTTGCGCCAGAACACTTTTCGACGCTGCGTGTCACCACCGCGGACAAGTACAAGCAGTTTCGCAAGGCCATGGATCAGCTCGACAGCGAGGGCGTCGTGCAGGTGTTGCGCAACGAGACCCGCGGCGACGCGTCGCCCGTACTGGCCGCTGTCGGACCGATGCAGTTCGAGGTGGTCACCGCACGGATGAAGACGGAGTTCAACGTCGACACCGTGATCGAGCCGCTCGGGTACAGCCTCGCCCGTCGTACCGACGCCGACAGCGCGTCGGAGCTCAACCGCCAGCGCGGCGTCGAGGTGTTCACACGGACCGACGGCGCGATACTCGCACTCTTCAGCGACAAGTGGCGACTGCAGTACATCGAGAAGGAACACGGCGACCTGACGCTCGAACCGCTTGTCGCAACGGCTGATTGACCAGGGCGGGCTGACAAGACGTGATCGGACGAACGACCACTGGGCTGTCCGGCCGAACCGTGCGCCTCACGGCACTGCTGGCGATTGCGGCGGCAGGCACATCGACCATGGCGGCATGCGCCGACTCGACGTCGGTGACGCGCGCGGCGCAGTCGTCGTCGGCAACACCGACCACCTCGGCTCAGCAGGACCCGGCGCGCTGCGCGGAGAAGGCCCCCTCGGGATCGATCGACCGACAGGGTTATGACCTGAGATTCACGCGCGGACACATTCTGATCTCGCCGCGACCGTTGACGGCATCGCCAGCCCAGGTCGGCGTCGGCGGGCAGGTAGGCGCGGCTGGACAGGTGGGGGCGGACGGGCAGGTGGTTGCGCCGGCCAGTCCGACTGCGCAGCAGATGTCCTCTGCCCCAGCATGTTACGAGTTCGCCCGTTGGGGCGAACCGACACCCGACGTCCCACCCGATTCCCTGCTGTTCGTGTTCAAGGGCGACGGCACCGACGGCGCGCAGATCGAATTCCCCGTCGGCGCACTGACCGGCGAACACCTACCGCCGACCGATGGTCCGCGTCCGCCCGTTGGCCCGCTGAACACGCCGATCACCGCCACCGTCGGACTGTCGGAGAAGGGCACGTACAGGTCGTCGACGACGTGCAAACTGACGCTGACCGCGATGTCGTCGAAGCGGGCAGCCGGGTCGTTCGACTGCCCCGAAACGATTGTCGCCGAACAGAATCCGCTCGACCCGAATGACGACGTGCCGGTCGACGACGACAGCGCGGCGCCCGCCGCCGCACCGGCGCCGGGTGCACCGACGCCAGGTGCGCAGCCCGAGCGCCCGACAAGTCTCACCGGATGGTTCGACCTGCAGCCGTGACCGGCTCAGTCCTCGACAATCGAGGCGACCACAGAATGATCGACAGCGTCGACGGTCGACGGCTCGAAGGACGGGCTGCGATCCTTGTCGACGAGCATTGCTCGCACGCCCTCGGAGAAGTCGTTGGTCTTCGTGATCGTTGTCGCCGCGTGCAATTCGCGGTCGAAGCACTCGTCGAGCGTCGAATCGCGGCCCACGTCGAGAAGCGCTGCGGTCACCCACAGGCTCGTCGGCGACGCACCTTCGAGGAGTTCGACCATCTCCGCGGCCCAGTCATCGCCTGCTGCGCCGCGTAACCCACCGAGGATCGCGGCGACGTTGTCGTCGCCGAAGTACTCGCCAATCGTGGCGATCGGAATGTCGGAGGCGGGCAATTCGCTTCTGCCACCGAGGATGTCGACGAGCGACTCCCCGGCGCGCAGCGCGTCGGCGACGGAGTCCAGCTCGGCCGCGGGCACGAAGTGCGTGGCGAGCCCGAGGTGGACGGCGTCGGCACCGCGCACGCGTGAACCGGTGAGCCCCAACCACATTCCCACACCACGCTGCAGGCGCGGAAGAAAGTAGGTTGCGCCGACGTCGGGGAAGAATCCGATTGCGGTCTCGGGCATGGCCATCAACGAGTTCTCGGTGACGACACGGACCTCGCCGTGCACGCTGATTCCGAGTCCGCCACCCATCGCGACTCCGTCGATCAGCGCGACATACGCCTTGGGATAGTGCGCGATCATCTGATCGAGTCGATACTCCGCGGCGAAGTAGTTTCGGATCTCGTCGTACTCACCCGCGACGGCGTGCTCGCGGATCGCCCGGATGTCGCCGCCTGCGCAGAAGGCGCGATCGCTCGCGGAGGTCACCAGCACCGTCTCGATCGAATCGTCGTCGCCCCAACGCCCGAGGACGTCGTGCATGTCGTCGATCATCGTCTGATCGAGCGCATTGAGTGCCTTGGGGCGGTCGAGAATGATCTCACCGACACCGCCCGCGACCTGAGTTCGGATGAAGGACATGGGTTTCACGGTAGCGCGTCGTCGAACACGGACTCATCGGCGGGCGAGCGCACCTGTGCCGACTCCACAAACACGGTTGACACGAGGTCCGTCGGCAGAGTTATGGTGGATGGGGTTCGCACGACGTGCGGCACCATTCTTCGAAGAGCACAGGGGTGATCTGACAGACATGAACATCTGAGATTGGCATTCAGCGCGACCGCGTCGATCCGACGCCGTACGCACCCACCAATCTCTCGGAGTTGTTCATGTCCACACCGTCGTCCGTCGATCTCGCACCGTCCATCACACTGTCTGACGTTTCGTACAGGTGGCCCGACGGGACATCGGTATTCGACGAACTCTCGTTCTCCGTTCCCCGCGCCGTGTATTCGCTGATCGGCGCCAACGGCGCAGGCAAGACGACGCTGCTACGCCTGATCGCGGGCCATCTCGTACCGGCATCGGGAAGCATCACCACCATCGGCGACGTCGCGCTCGTTCCCCAGCACGCCTTCTCCGATACGTCGCTGACCATCGCGTCGGCGTTGGGGATCGAGCCGATCAGGGCCGCGATCAGCGCCATCGAGGCCGGCTCGGTCGACGCAACGCACTTCGATGTCGTGGGTGACGACTGGGATATCGAAGCGCGTGCGGCCTCCGAGCTGGCGACGCTGGGGCTGCCCACCGACCTCGACAGATCGGTCGGAACACTGTCCGGTGGCGAGGCGACGCTGCTCGCGATCGTCTCGCGGATCGTGCACCGACCGGCGGTACTGCTGCTCGACGAGCCCACCAACAATCTCGACACCGATTCTCGCGACAGGGTTTTCGAGCTGATCGACAGATTCGCGGGCACCGTCCTCGTCGTTTCCCACGATCTCGAGCTCCTCGAACGCGTCGATACCACGCTCGAGCTGTATCACGGCGACGTGCGGGTGTTCGGTGGCCCGTACTCGTTCCATCGCGAGGTGGTCGATGCGGAACAGACCACAGCGCAGGCCGCAGTTGCCAACGCCGCCAACGATCTTCGCAAGCAGCGTCGGGAGATGGTGAACGCGCAGATCACCCTCGACCGACGTGCGCGGACCGCGGCCAAGGCCGAACGGGAGAAGCGTGTCCCCAAGATCATCGCGCATCTCCGGCGTGACGCCGCCGAGAAGTCTGCCGGACGCTTCCGCAACGAGCACCGCGACGACGTGACCGCCGCCGCCGGACGGCTCGAGTCGGTCCGCGACGACGTACGCTCCGACCGCGGCGCACGGATCACCATGCCGGATGTGGCACTGGGCAGTTCGGCTCAGGTGATCGTCGACGAACGGCTACGGATGGACGGCCCCGAACGCGTGGCACTCACCGGACGCAACGGTTCCGGCAAGACCAGCCTGATCGCCGACCTCATCGACGATGGTCGCATCGTCGTCCCTTATGCGTATGTGCCGCAACAGATCACGTTCGACGGTCCGTCGCAGACCGTCGTCGAATTCGTCGGTAAGCGGCACCCGGAGGTCGACGGTCAGGATGTGCGAGCGCATCTCGCACGATTCCTGTTCCGCGGCTCACGAGCCGATCGACGTCTCGGCGAGCTTTCTGGCGGCGAACGACTTCGCGTCGCACTGGCGGATGCGCTACTCGTCGACCCCGAGCCCAAGCTCCTCATCATGGACGAGCCGACCAACAACCTCGACATCGACACCGTCGAGGAGTTGGCCACGGCGCTGCGCGACTGGTCGGGCGCGCTGCTGCTCGTCTCGCACGACGCGGGTTTCCGCGAAGAGGTGGGAATCGACCGCGAGGTCACGCCCGGGTGAAAGTTGCGTGGGATCCACGGGGGCATTTTTGTACCTGTGGATCCCACGCAACTCTCCGTGGATACTGACTTTCGATGAGCACCCACAGCGTTGCCACCGATTCTCCCCACACCACGTCGCGCACACCGATAGTCCTGGTGCACGGATTGCGCGTGAGCGGACAGACCTTTCGACGCGTGGCCGGCTCGCTCGCCGACCGTGACGTGGTCTGCCCCGATATGCCGGGCCACGGCTCACGCGCCGACGAGACGTTCACATTGGACGGCGCCGTCGCCGCGGTGGTCGACGCGATCGACTCGGTCGGCGGCTCTGCGGTGGTCGTCGGTATGTCGATGGGCGGCTACGTCGCGATGGCGACGGCCGCGGCACACCCCGATCGCGTCGCGGGACTCGGCGTGCTGTGCGCGACCGCGCAGCCAAGTGGACTGCTCGCCACACCGTTTCGCCTCTTCGGCGCGGCGACCAGCGTCCTTCCGTCCGAGGCTGCCCAGATCAGCAGGGTTCTGACGCGCATCGCCGTCGGCCGCGAGGTGTCCGACGACATGGAGGCCGGCGGCCTCGCGCTCCATTCGATCCGCGACGTCGTCGACGCGGTGCTCCACTTCGACGCGCTCGCCGCCGTCGCCGCTTACCCGGGACCGACGCTGTTCGCGAACGGCGCGTGGGACCAGTTCCGGATGCACGAGAAGAGGTTCGTCGAGACCGCGGCCGACGGACGGCTCGTCGTCGTCCCGCGGGCCATGCACCTGTTCCCGCTGATCCAGCCGGACTACACCGCCGCTCTCATCGACGACTTCGCGGACACGGTCGACTCCGCGGATCGGGCGTCGACTCGCTGATCGAGCCCACACTCGCTGATCGAGCCTGTCGAGATCACCCACCGACCAAGCCCGCACCGCTGATCGAGCCCCCGCCGCTGATCGAGCTTGTCGAGATCACCCACCAACCGACGTCGCCCGGGCCTAGATATGTGTCGTATCGAAGGATGTGGGTGCTGCAGCACCCACATCCTTCGATTAGACACACATTTGCGAGGCGCGGCTCCCCATCTCGGCCGCGGTCGCTGATCGAGGTGATCTCGACAGGCTCGATCAGCGGTGGGGGCGCTCGATCAGCGGCGGGCTCGGCTCGATCAGCGGCGGGGTGATCTCGACAGGCTCGATCAGCAGAGGTTGGCTCGATCAGCGGTAGGAGCGCTCGATCAGCGGAGGTTGGCTCAATCGGCGCACCACCCGCCCTAGCAGCAGCGGCCCTGCGGGTTGCGGTCCTGGTCGGCGAAGCGTTGGCGCCAGTACTCGCGCTCGGACAGTGGGGCCGACGCGCCGTGTTCCGATGCGTGGTGTGCGAGGTAGCGGTCGTAGTCTCGATCACCCATGACGCTCTGCACGTACCAGCGCACCGAGGTCAGGGCGTGGGTGAGGCCGGTCTTCATGTCATCGCCTTCTAGTGTCCGCTACTCCGAGCTGAAATCCCGTGCGCGGCATTGTATTCATCCCATTCGCGCTGCACCGCCTTCTCGGCGCGTGTTGGGAACAGTCCGCGCGGTCCAAAGATCTTCGACGGAACGGGTTTCTCCTCGGTGGTGGGCAGTCCGCCCGCGCGCACAGCCTTGATGGCGACCCAGAGACCCGCCGCGACGACGATCAACACGAGCACGGCGAAGATGATCGACAGGGTTCCCTGGATGAACGTGTTGCGGATGACCGCATCGATCTCCGAGATGCTCTTGGCTGTCTTGAAGGTGGTCAGACCGTCGTCCTTGGCGTTCACGAATGCGCGGTGCTGCGCCCAGTAGCCGATGGCCGGATTCGACGAGAAGATCTTCTGCCACGACGCCGACATGGTGACGATGAGGTCCCATGCCAACGGCACACCGGGTATCCACGCCCACTTCCACTGCCGCCGCTTGATCAAGACCACCGTGACGACAGTCAGCGCGATCGCGGCGAGCAGCTGGTTGGCGATGCCGAACAGCGGGAACAACGTGTTGATACCGCCGAGTGGATCGGTGACACCCATCAGCAGGATGGAACCCCATGCGGCACAGACGATCAGGGTGCACGCCCACGCTCCCGGGCGCCACGACGGATCTTTGAAACGACGAGCGCCCGGCAGGTTGCCGATACCGTCGGACAGCATGAAGCGCGCCACGCGGGTACCGGCGTCGACCGTGGTGAGGATGAACAGGGCCTCGAACATGATCGCGAAGTGATACCAGAAGGCGCGCAATGATTCTCCGCCGAACCCACGCTGCAGCGTCTCCGACATTCCCATCGCGAGGGTCGGTGCACCGCCTGTCTTGGAGACGATCGACTTCTCCTCGACACTCTGCGCGGCGTCGGCGAAATACTGTGCGTCGACCGGCTTTCCGCTGAGACCGAGGCTGTTGACGTAGTCGGCGGCCCCCTGATTGGTACCCTGAGTCAGCGCCTTCGGTGCGTTCATGCCGAAGTAGAGGTGCTGATCGAGGATGCATGCAGTGATCAGCGCCATGATCGCGACGAAGGACTCGGTGAGCATGCCGCCGTAGCCGATGATCCGGGCCTGTCCCTCCTTGGCCAGCAACTTGGGAGTGGTGCCCGACGCGATCAGCGAGTGGAAGCCCGACAGCGCGCCGCAGGCGATCGTGATGAACAGGAACGGGAACAGGGCACCGGCGAATGCCGGGCCGTTTCCGTTCCACGCGAACTCACTGACCGCGGGGGCTTTCATAACCGGCTGTACCACCAGGATTCCGATGGCCAGCAGCGCGATGGTGCCGACCTTCATGAACGTCGACAGGTAGTCGCGCGGAGCGAGCAACAACCAGACCGGCAGGACGGCCGCTGCGATGCCGTAGATGATGATCGCCCAGCTGAGCACCACCGGCGAGAGGCTGAACCAGTCCTGCCCCCACGACGTCTCGGCGACGTACCCGCCGGCGACGATGGCCAACAGCAGCAGCACGACGCCGATCACCGACACCTCGCTGATCCGGACCGGCCGCAGATATCGCAGGTAGACACCCATGAAGAGCGCGATCGGGATGGTCATCGCGATCGAGAAGACACCCCACGGACTCTCGGCCAGTGCGTTGACGACCACGAGCGCGAGCACCGCGATCAGAATGACCATGATGACGAGCACGGCCACGATCGCGGCCGTGCCGCCGACGGACCCGAGCTCGTCGCGGGCCATCTGGCCGAGGCTGCGTCCTCGACGTCGAGTCGAGATCGCGAGGACGAGGTAGTCCTGCACACATCCGGCGACCACCGCGCCGATGATGATCCAGATCGTGCCCGGCAGGTAGCCCATCTGCGCGGCCAACACCGGCCCGACGAGTGGTCCCGCACCGGCGATCGCCGCGAAGTGGTGACCGAACAACACCCGACGGTCGGTCGGCATGTAGTCGCGAGCGTTGTCGTACTCCTCGGCAGGAGTCGCGATGTCGTCGCGTGGCTTCACGACCTTCATCTCGATGAGCCGAGCGTAGAAGCGATACGCGACGACGTAGGTGCACAGCGCCGCGATGACGAACCACACCGCGTTCACCGATTCGCCTCGGACGAAGGCAATGATCACCCAGGCAACGGCGCCGAGCAGGCCGATGACTGCGAAAATCGCCTTCTTCCCCGGCGTCATCGGACTCCGGTCGATCACGGCCACCGGCGGGCGGTCGGGATCTGTGGTCACAAACTCGACGTCGGGAAACTCGTCACGCGTCGACGTCGACGATTCTGACACGGTTGTCATCGCTCACTGCCCTTCCTCGGAAGCTCGCACATGCCGCGGCTCACTCTACTCACGGTTATGTGATTCACATCGCGTACGCAAAATGTGCGCAAGACAACCTAAAGTTCATTCTGTGCAACAGAGTGAACTTGATCTGAGGCGGTTTCTACGACGACCGATCGTCACGATCGCGCTCGTGGTGCTGTGCACTGCGACCCTGCTGGCCAGCGGCGGATTCACGTCCTCGCGGGCCGGCGCGGATCCCGGCAGCACACCGGTGCGCTACTCGGGCGGGCCGTACGTGGCGCTGGGCGATTCACGCGCCTCGGGCAGCTTCTTCACTCCGACGCCCGGCTACTTCGAGGGGTGCAAACGGTCGGCGCTGAACTATCCGACAGTCGTTGCGGCGCTGACTCTGCCGCGACGCTTCATCGACGTTTCGTGCTCGGGCGCACTCGCCGAGCATCTCTATCGGGTCGGCCAGCAAACCAGCGGCGGGTACAAGCCGCCCCAGGTGTGGTCGGTTCCGTCGGACGCGCAGGTCGTCACCGTGAGCATCGGCGGAAACGACATGGCGTGGGGACGCATCGTCGGACCCTGCGGCACTTCGCCGTTCGGCGACAGGCACTGCCGCTCGAACCGCGGCCTGGCGCAGCTCGCCGTCAACCGCATCGCTGTCATGGAGAACGCGGTCACTCCGGCGCTCGCAGCCATCCGCAGAAAGGCCCCGCACGCGCAGATCATCGTCGTGGGTATCGGCGGTTTCATGGGTTCCCACGGATGCTGGCCGCTCGTACCGATCAGCGACCCAGACGTGCGGTGGCTTCATGGGGTCTTCGACCGGGCCAACCGTGCTCTCGCACGTGCCACCGCAAAGGTCGACGGACAGTTCGTCGACGTCAATCGTGCGTCGGCAGGCCATGATCCGTGCGGCCTCACGTCGTGGTACGAGTCGAGTCTGAGTAATCGCATCGCGTATCCCTATCACCTGAACAAGTCGGGATCGATCGGTGTCGCGGCGCTTGTCAACGGCGCGATCCGACGCTGATCACTCCGGCAAAAACCCACTCTCACAACCCTATTCGAGCTGCTCGGCGACTTCGAGCCACTCCATCTCGGCTGTCTCCTTCTCGTCGACGACGCCGCGCAGCTCCGCGCCGAGCGTCACGAGACGCTCGGGATCGCTTGCCGCATCGGCCAATTCGACGTGCAGCTTGGATTCTCGCTCGTCCAACTGCGCGATCCGACGCTCGAGTCGATTCATCGCCTTGCGTGCCTCGCGGTGCTGCGACGCGCTCAGGGCGGGCGCAACCGGCGCCGACGACTTCTCGCCTGCCGGTGTCTCCCCTTCTGACTTGCCCCCTGCCGACTTGTCCCCTGTCGTCTTGTCCGCCACGCCGGACAGCACAGCAGAACGATTGTCGCCGGTGCTGCTGGCCGCAATCTCCTTGCGCCGCTGGAGATATTGTTCGATGCCGCCGGGAAGATTGGTGAGCTTGCCGTCGCCGAACAGAGCCCAGGTGGTGTCGGCGATACGCTCGATGAGGTAGCGGTCGTGACTGATCACGACCATGGTTCCGGCCCAGTTGTCGAGGAGGTCCTCGAGTTGCTGCAGGGTGTCGATGTCGAGATCGTTGGTCGGCTCGTCGAGCAGCAGCACATTGGGTTCGCCCATCAGGATGCGGGTCAACTGCAGTCGACGCCGCTCACCGCCGGAGAGATCACCGACCGGCGTGCGCTGGCGTGCTGGCGAGAAGCCGAGTCGTTCGGCGAGTTGGCTGGCCGAGATCTCTTTGTCGCCCAGCGTGATTCGCGTTGCCACCGACTCCACCGCGTCGAGCACCCGCTGGTCGGGGTCGAGGTCGTCGAGTTCCTGTTTGAGCCAACCGATACTGACGGTCAGGCCTTCGACCCGACGCCCGGGCTCGACGTCGACCTCACCGGCCAACGCGCGAAGCAACGTGGTCTTGCCCGAACCGTTGACGCCGACGAGACCGACGCGTTCGCCCGGCGCGAGGCGCCACGTGAAATCGTCGAGCAGGACCCGCCCGGGAGTGCCGTCGTCGCTCGGCGGTGTGTTGATGTGCGCGTCTTCGAGTTCGATCACGACGCGGCCCAGTCTGCGTCGCGCAAATGCCGAGAGCGCCACCGAATCTCGCGGCGGCGGTACGTCGGCGATCAGCTTTTCGGCAGCCTCGACCCGATAGCGGGGTTTGGAGGTCCGGGCCTGCGGTCCGCGCCGCAGCCACGCCAGCTCTTTGCGCGCGAGATTCTGTCGACGTTCCTCCGCGGCGTCGGCCTGTCGGGCCCGCTCGGCGCGCGCGAAAATCCAGTCGTTGTAGCCGCCCTCGTACTCGTCGACCTGACCGTCGTGCACCTCCCAGGTGCGGGTGGCGACGGTGTCGAGGAACCAACGGTCGTGGGTGACGACGACAAGCGCGCCGCGTCGAGAAACGAGATGCTCGGCAAGCCACTGCACGCCTTCGACGTCGAGGTGGTTGGTCGGCTCGTCGAGGATCAGGACGTCGGAGTCTGTGACCAGCGCGGCCGCCAGTGCGACCCGACGTCGCTGCCCGCCGGAGAGTTCATCGACGCGTCGATCGAGAAGACCGTCGATACCGATGCCCGCGAGGATGCCGCGCACTCGTGCGTCGCCTGCCCACTCGTGGACTTCTGTGTCGTCGCCGACGACGACGTCGGAAACTGTTGCACCTACGGGTAGTTCACCTCGCTGCGTGACGACTGCGACGTGGATGCCACCGGTCTGCGAGATGCGCCCGGCGTCGGGTTCGGTGACGCCGCCGAGGATCTCGAGGAGCGTGGTCTTGCCGCCGCCATTGAGCCCGACGACGCCGATGCGCTGACCCTCGTGCACGCCGAGGCTCACCTCGTCGAGCAGCGGTTTGATCCCATAGCTCTTACTGATGCGGTCGGCGTTGATCAGCGCGGTTGGGTTGGCAGGTGACACCGGTCGAGGCTACCAATGCGCCCGGTGAGCGGTGGTCGTGGCCGTGTCTGGTCACGTGGCAGGCCACGCGGGCTAATCGTTGCTGAACGCCTGCCCGATTGTGCGCATTTCGTCGTCGAGGGACTGGTCGACGACGCTCGTGTGATCGGCGCGCGGGTGGGTGACGAACGAGACGTCGGCGCCCGCTGAGCGCAGCCGACGCACCAGTGAGGCCGAGAGTACGTAGGGCACAACAGGATCGAACAGGCCGTGATCGATCCGGATCGGCACATGCCAGTCGTTCGACGGCACCGACGTGTAGTCCGCGAGGGCGTCGGTGAATGCCTTGTCGGTGAAGGCGCGCGCAACGAGCGATCCCGGCGACACCGTGCGCATCGCGTCGGAGAAGTCGCCGGAGCATTTCTCGTGCGCGAGTTCGAGATACTTCTCACCCGTGACGGTCAGGTGATCGCGCACGTTGAGTTCGGGGCGCGCGTGGTCGAGGCCCGCGAGGATGAAGAGCAACAGCCCGCCGACGATGTTTCCCTTGCCAAGACTCGGCACGTTGGGTGTGAACGCACTGAACACCGACTCGATACCCGACGCGGGCGCGGCTGCGACAACCTCGTGTAGCCGCAGCTCAGGGGCATAGCTGGCGGCCATGTGCCCGGCCCAGAGCGCGGCGTGTCCGCCCTGAGAATGGCCCATCGACACCCAGTCGTTGCTCAGCCGAGACTCTTCCCAACGTGCCGCACGCAGCATGTCGAGCACGGAGTGCGCGGCGGCCCGACCACCGAGGTACTCCGTCTGCTCGGCCGTGCCGAGTCCCGCGTAGTCGGTTGCCGTGACCGCATATCCCGCCTTCAGCGCGGCGATGACAGCGGCGTCGACTCCCGACCCCGTCTTGGTCTTCGACGGCGCGCAGGCGTCGCCGATTCCAGTGGTGCCGTGAGCCCAGGAGACGATCTTCCACCCGCCGGGCGGCGGTGTGCCCTGCGGAATCCAGTAGATCCCCGACGATGGCGCACTGTGTCCGGACTGGTCGCGGGTGACGTATTCGACGCGTTCAGCCGCGGCGGCTCCAGGCGGGAGTTGCGCTGCAGGCACACGCTCGCGGCTGATGATCGTCCCACCGGGCACGCGGTCGTCGGCGCTGGCCGCCGGCGCCAGCGCGACGCTCAGCGAAGCCGAAACGACCACGGAGAGAGCAGCGCAGACGCCCCGCGCCAGACCACGTCTCCCCTGTTGCATTCGCACAGGGTAGCGGCGTCGACGATCGGCTGGTTGGGCGTTACTCATCGGCACGCCATCGCTTATCGGCACGCCGTCACTCATCGGTCACGCGTGCGCCGGGGACGGGGCCGCTCGCCGTGCGAACCGCGCGGGCGACGCCCGCTCCCGACAGTTCTGCTGCGACGTTGACCGCCGACACCTCGTCGGCGCACAGGAACGCGCACGTGGGTCCGGAACCGGAGACGATTCCGGCGAGCGCCCCGGCGTCGACACCCGCACGCAGAGTTCGACGCAGCGTCGGCTGCAAGCTCAGTGCGGCACGCTGTAGGTCGTTGTGCAGGTGTGATGCGACGGCGTGGGCGTCGCCGGAGGCCAGCGCAGAGATCAGAGCATCGGGGTGCGCGGTCTCCGGGTCGACGTCGCCTTCTGGGACCTCGTGAGAACCGTTGTCCCGCAACCGGTCCAGCTCGCGGTAGACCGCCGGCGTAGACAGTCCGTCGCGTGCGAGGGCCAACACCCAGTGCAGTTCCCCGCGCGCGAGGACGGGCACGAGTTGCTCGCCGCGACCGGTGCCGAGTGCCGTGCCGCCGCGCAACGAGAACGGGACGTCGCTGCCGAGGCCCGCGGCGATCTCGGCGAGTTCGGAGCGGTCGATGTCGAGCTTCCAGAGAGCCGCCAATGCGACGAGCGTCGCCGCGGCGTCGGCGCTGCCACCCGCCATGCCGCCCGCGACCGGAATGCGCTTGACGATGTCGATCGAGACCGCAGGCTCCCTGCCGACGTACTCACCGAGAGCGATGGCCGCCCGTGCAGCCAGGTTGGTGTTGTCGACCGGGATGTCGGAGACGTCGCGCGAGCCGGACCCCCTGCCGTTGTCCCTGGTCACTGACACGCTCAGCGTTGTGGCGGGGGCGACGGCGACGTCGTCGTAGATCGAGAGCGCCTGAAATACTGTCACGAGATCGTGGTAGTCGTCGGCACGCAACGGACCGACGCCGAGGTGCAGGTTGACCTTTGCAGGCACCCGGACACGCACGGCGTCGGACACGACCGACAGCGACGTAGGAGACACAATGTTCCAGCGTAATGGACTGTGGTCCGGGTGAGGGTCCGGGTGAGGTGGGGAGCTGGCTTCACCAACGTCGCGCTCATCCAGATCGGAGCAGGCTCACAGCAGGCATTCTCTCGACGAGGCCGCCGAGCCACTGCGTGCAAAGCTGCAGTCAGCAGCGGGTGAGGTGCGTCTCGCGAGGACGCCTCGATCTTCTGCGCTCAGCCCCGTGGGTGTCCCCGAGAGAATCAGATTTTCGAAGCCGTCGTCGTTCTCCATCACTGTCAGCGTGTAGAGACGCTCGGTCGCCGACGTGTTCTCGATCCGATGCACCGAACCCGGCGGCAGCACGATGACCGAGCCGGCTCGTAGTGCAACGTCATGAGAATCGCTGTGCGCCAGCCCTTCACCCTGCAACACCACGAAGGTCTCTGTTGACGACGGGTGAGAGTTGTCCGGCTGTGAGCCGCCGGGCTCCCACACCTCGAAACACACCGTTGTCTGCGAGCCGGACGTCCGCGGACCTGACAATACGACGAGCACCACGGTGTCGTCTGGACTGATGCGGTACCCGACTACGTCGTCGACGTGCGCAGACACCGGTGGCGGTATGTCCTTGGTCATCGGACGACTTCCGGGTATGCCAGTGCGGGATGTATGCCGACCGCGGCGGCGCATCGGATCATGCGTCGAGTCGCTTCGGCGTCGGCTTCCTCACGCAGCGCATCCCGGCGGCCGCGCTCCCAGACGGCGTCGCCGCCGACGTGGACTGACGCAATGTTTCTCTGTCCGCACGCCAAGACATACGTCGCGATCGGGTCCCAGATCGGGCCCAGGTGAGGCGTCAGCGGGTCGACGACGACGAAATCGGCATACTTTCCCACTTGGAGCGAACCCACCTTGTCGGCAATGCCCACAGCGTCGGCAGCTCCTCGTGTGTGCGCCCACAGAACGGTTGCGGGCGAGAGGATCTGAGGATCGGAGTGCTTGGCACGCTGCAGGTAGAGTCCCGTACGCATGTTCTCGAAGGGGTCGGAGATGTCGGTGCACGACTGATCATCGACACCCATCCCCACGCGCACTCCACGATCGAGCAGCCTCGGAACGTCGGCTATGCCCGAGCCCAGTCTTCCGTTCGACATCGGTTGCCACACAACAGCTGTCCCCGATTCACAGACCCGCTGCACCATCTGTTCCGTCGGATGCACAAAGTGGCCGAACGCGAAATCCTCACCGAGACAACCCGCCGCGTCGTACCAGTCGAACTTCGCCTGCTGAATCCCGAGTTGCTCGGCGGTTTCCACGAAGTGCGCCTGGTTTGTGATCTCGTGCCGTGTCATCAACTCGCGCTCGCGTTCGGCTGTGGCAGGCGACGACGACCACTGCACGGAACCATAGACCGAGCCGCCGAGATTCGACGACGCGTCGATCGTCGACAGGTGGGCCATCACTGCGTCGAATCCGGCAACCGCGTCTCCGAGGGGCAATTGTTCGTCATCGAGACGGACGCTCGTCACCGACCGGATTCCGGAGTGCATCACACCGTCGACCTGTCGTGTCACGAACTCCGGCTCGTTGATCTGCTCTGCACGCAGAGTCGAAGAGCCGTAGTCGAAGAGCGACACGACCCTCGACTGCGTGAAGTTGTAAACCGAGGTGATGCCCGCTGCCAGGTGATCTGATGCACCCGCGAGCGATAGCCAGTACATGTCATCCGGTTGCGCATGCGAAAGCATCAGACTGTTCGTGCTGACCCACTCGTAGAGCGGACTTGTCGCGGCGACCCCGCGCATCGCTCCGGTGTAGATGTGACTGTGCGCTGAGACAAAACCCGGTGCGAGAAAACAGTTGTGCAAGTCGCGATAGGCGTCAGCGCCGGTTGGCGGCGTCCCATCGCCGAGCGCCGTGATTCGACCATCGGACACCGAAATCCAACCGTGGAACCAGTCGCGTTCGCCGTCGACGGGGAGAACCGTCGCATTGTGGAACACAGTCGAACTCATCCCGGTAACACCTCGGTCTCCCACTCATCGCCAGTCTTGCGGACGAAGCGAATTCGTCGCGATGGGCCGACAGGGTCGCCACGCCAGAACGTAATCTCGCAGGGCGTCAACATATAGCCGGCCCACGTCGGCGGAGGGTCGAGCTGGTCGTGTTGGGTGTCAAAACGGGCCCACGCATCGCGGCGATCTCCTTGCCGACGATGCGCCATCTCGACGTCGTTGCACCATGCCAAGATTTGAAGGTAGCGCGTACGTCTGGCGTAGGCGTCGGCGGCCTCTGTGGGATCGACCGGTCGCACATCGCCATACATCACCACCTGCTTCCCCTCGGTCGGCCACACCAGCGCGCACGCCGCTCGGGGCGAACGTGCGATCTGCTCGGCCTTGTCTGAGCGAGAATCCGTGTGGAAATACACTGCGGTGTCGTCACTTTCGGACAACAACACGTGACGCACACGCGGATAACCGTCGACACCATTCGTCGCCAGCGACATCAGCGGCGGAGCGCCTTCTCCACCTGACCTCGTCCATCTCCCGAGCAAAGTGAGAGGGTCGACACTGCGTTCCTCATCGGGCTCACAGTCGACGCCGAAATCCGCACTGCTGGTGATCATGCGCGTACCCGTCCCGGATCGAAGACCGCGACGTCACCCAACCCCGACACCAGGTCACTCACGCGTCGCTCGAACAAGTCGGCTCCCGTCAGAGCGTCAGCGCCGGTGGGATCACCGACGACTCCGGACTCATCGAAATCGGTTGAGAGCCAACCGAATTTGATGGACTTCGTAAAACCGACGTGCTCGTAGTCGGCAACCTTGTCCGCGACTGCGGCCACCGCACGGTCCATGTGTACGAGATCAGGTCGGACATGCAGCATCATCGAGGTCTCAGCCCATCCCGCGTGAATACCGAGTCCGCGTTCGGTAGGGCCTGGCGTCGCAGGTCCAGATGAAAAGAACGTCTGCAAGTCGAATCGTCGACGTAACTCGCGTGCTGCCACCTCGATCAGTGCGGAGTTACCACCGTGGGCATTGATCACCAGCAGACGTCTCGCCGGTGTCGAGGACATGGCCGATCCCAGATCGATGAGAGTTTCCAGAAGAGTCGACGCACGCAGCCATAGTGTCCCGGGAAGTCGCGCGTGCTCATCGGACTTTGTGTACGCCAACGCAGGCAGCAACCACACGTCATGCCCTGCGGCCGCGCCACGGTCGACGACCTCGGCGGCGATCGACTCAGCCATGATCAGGTCCGTCGACAACGGCAGGTGCGGGCCGTGCGGTTCGATAGCCCCTGTCGGCAGCACCAGGACGGAGTCACGACCGAGTGCGTCGGCTACCTCCGCAGTGGTCAGGTCCGCGTATCGCCTCGTTGCGGTGCTCACATCCACCTCCCCGGATTCAGCAACCCCTTCGGATCAGTGCGCGCCGCAACAGCTTTCACCCGATCAGCATCGAGATCCACGTACCATTGGTGCGGCGAATGGACGTTGACACCCAGTGCTTCCAATTTGTCGACACCCTCCATGATCTGTTCAGGGCTGTGGTAGATCCCGTTGAGCATGCCGAACATCATTTCGTGTCCCATTTCGAGGTGGACCATTCCGCCGTCATAGACGGCCTCTACCTCGTCGAGCCTCTCGACCAGTGCATCGCCGCGACATTCCATGTGAAAGTACTTGTCCGGCTGCGCTTTCTGAAGCCACCAGGTCGGGTGGTTGTACGAGAGCGTCGAGAGCTTCACGGTCTGCGCAATTCCCTCTCGCACCGCCTCGACGCGACCTCCCGCGGACACGACTCGGTCACACAGATCGTCTACGCACGCGACATCGACGATCCCCCTCACGCTTGCGCGGCCTCGCACGAGCGCAGGATCAGCCGGCAACGAATCGACAACCTCAGCGCGATCGGCGGAGAGTAGACGTGGTGCGGGGTCGAGCGACGCGGCGTCCAACGCCACTGCGAACGCGTCATGGTGGTCTGCGAAACTCGTGTACACACTGCGCCACTGCTGGAGCGGCTCGACGCGAACTCGGGCCCCGACGATCACACCGGCAACACCGTAGGTGTGGACCAATGGCTGCGCGTCGTCGCCTTCGAGGTGTACCAACTCTGCGTCCTCGGTGGCGTACACGACGTCGAGGGCGTCGACGAATCCCTGGTGATTACGGCCGTGCACGATCGTCCCGGTACCCGCCGAACCGCCCGCAAGAAACCCGCCGAGGGTCGACTGGACCGTCGAGGGGTACATCCACAGCTGTGAGCCGTTGTCCCACGCGTGTTGCTCGAGGGTAATCATGCGTGAGCCAGCCTGGGCCGTGATGCACCGCTCGTCGATGTCGTGGATGGCCGTGAGCGATGTCATGTCCATGACCAACCCACCGAAGCGTGGGACAACCTGGCCGTAATTACCTGTTCCCTTTCCCCTCGTGGTCAGCGGCACACCGCGACGCACAGCAGCACTGACGATCTGCGGGACGACCTCGGGATTTCGTGGAAAGCAGACGAGATCCGGCCGGCCGAGATCCTGCGCGGACAGGATCGGACTCATCCCGGATCCGTCGCGGGACGCGCGTGTGATTGCACGCGGCAACGAGCTGACACCGCGAGGGCCGAGTATCGAGAGAAGGTCGTCGGCCAATGCTTCGACGTCATCCGGCCCGAATTCGGGCCTCCCGTCCTGCCGATGGGAACCGAACACCGGTGCCGACATCAGTTCATCCCCACCGAAGGATCGATGAACTGGTTGGTCGCAACCTTGTCGGGTGTCAGACCATCGGCTACCGGTGTCTTCTGCTTGGCATAGATGGGCGTGGTGATGTCGATGATGCGCTGGACCCGGGTTTCATCGAAGTCACCGACGGTCGCGTTGTTGGTGCCGTTCCCAACCAGCTTGAGTTGCGACATCGTCTGGTCCGCGTACTCCGCGTTGCGCTCTGAGTACGTCCAGCCGGTGTTGTACTCCTTCACCGCGTCGAGGATGACTTTGTTCGCGGTCTCGGGCGATTTCGCGTAGTCGGCGACCCCACGCTGCATCACCGGCACCAGCTTCTTGAGACACGCCGACTGCTTCTCCAGGTCACCCGAACGCACCGACAAAGCTGACTTGTAGGTGGGGAAACCGACATCGTTGAGCAGCTGGTACTTCACCGGCTTCTTCCAGCCGTCCACTTCCTCCTCGTAGATCTGGGGCTCGGCACTCGCATAACCCTGCTGCGCCTTCTTGCCGCCTGCTGCGACGAAGTTGGCAGGAGTGCCGTCGTAACTCGCGTCAACCTGCTGCGTGTTCAGGATGCCTGCGCCTGTCAAATAGCTCATCCATGTGGTGCCCTCGAAGTACAAGACGGTCGCGTCGACATTCTTGAGGTCAGCAATCCCTTTTACCTGTGGATACGTCGCCGGGTCCCACATGATCATCTGCGGTGAGACGTCGAGCGGTGCCATCACGGCCGTGATCGGCTTGTTCTTGGACATTTGAACCGCCTGGTCGGTGTCGACGTACCCGAGCGTGATCGAATCGTCCGAGTACATCTGTGCGGTCACCGACTGATTGCCGATCGCAGGTCCGCCCGCGCGGATCTCGAGGTCGACGCCGGTGTACTGCCCGCGGTCGAACAGCGGACCGACGACCTTCTTGGCCGATGCATCGATCTTCGGATTCGGCCCCAGCAATTGATACAGGTGGCCATGCTCGGCTTCCGGATACCAATCGGTCTGCACCACAACGGTCTTGGGACAATCGACACTGAGATTGACCGGTCCGATCGAGCCGGTGTAACCGGATCCTCCGGTATTCGACGATCCCCCACATCCGGCAGCCGCCACGACGACTGCCGCTGCCGCAGAGGCGGCGAAGAGGGTACGAAAGCCTGCAGAATTGATTTTCATGTTTTCCTCATCGTGTGAACGAGCGACACTCGATGGAATCGAGTGTTCAGTGACGAAATATGTTGGGGGTGAGCTACTTCTGGTACCAGCGCCCGACAATTCGGTTTCCGAGCCAGCCGAAGAACCAGAACACGGCGACACCAAGGAGCGATGCAAGCAGGATTGCCGCAAAAAGTTCCGGGGCTTGAAGACGGGACCGATAATTGTCGATCAGAATTCCGATACCGGGGTTGCCCTGCTTGAAGAAGAAATCACCGACGATGGCGCCGACCACTGCGAGACCCGCCGAGATACGAAGGCCCGCGAATATCGCCGGCATGGCCGCGGGGAACTCGAGTTTGCGGAGCACCGTCATCCGGCTCGGATGGTGCAGCGCGAACAGGTCGCGCATCCTGGGGTCAACCGACTGGAATCCGAAGAGCGTGTTCGACACGATGGGGAACAACGCGATCAACACGCACACGAATACCCGTGCACCAAAACCGAATCCGAACCAGAATCCAACGAGGGGAACCAATGCAAGGATCGGAATGCACTGCAATACAACAGCATACGGGAACAGCGCATTCTCCATCGTCTTCGAATGTGCCATCGCTATGGCCCAGGCGATGCCGACGACCGCCGCGATCAGCAGTCCCGTGAGAGCAACCGCCGCAGTGCGCCCGAGCGCTTGCCACATCTCGGGGGCCGAGTCACCGAACAGGCCGTCGCGGACCACTTCCTGGGGCGGTGGCATCAGGAAGCGTCTGGACGCGTCGAGCACCACATAGCTGACCAGATACCAGGCCCCAATGACGATCGCGAACACGAGCAGCGGCGCAACCGTGCGACGCACCTTTTGTACCCACGTAGCGCGATTGCGCATTGGCGGAGTCGCCAGCGCTAGATCAGCGGTGGCGGAGACAGCGGTGGCGGCTGCGTCCGGTCCGGGCCCGGTGGCTGTGGAGTTGGTCATGAGTGCGCCTCTCGTAGTGCGACCGACACTCGTTCGGTGAGGTCAGTGAACTCGCGGTCAAATCGGAGGTCGGGCGAGCGCGGGTAGTCGAACGGGACGTCGAACTCTCCGACAATGGTCCCGGGCCGTCCGGACATCACGACCACCCGCGTGGACAGATAGACGGCCTCGCTCACCGAGTGCGTGATGAAGAGACCGGCGAATGTCGTGCGGTCGAATAGCTCGGTCAATTCCTGGCCAAGACGCTGGCGGGTGATCTCGTCGAGCGCCGCGAAGGGCTCGTCGAAAAGGAACAGCTGTGGATCGACGGTCAGTGACCGAGCAAGCGAGACGCGCATCCGCATGCCTCCGGAGAGCATGTGCGGCAGGTGATCTCCGAATCCATCAAGCCCCACTAGTTCGAGAGCCGCCGAGGCGCGACTACGTCGCTCCCGCTTTCCGACACCGTCGAGTTCCGCCAGGAGCGCAACGTTGTCTGCGACTGAACGCCACGGAAGCAGGGTCGCGTCCTGGAAGACATAGCCGATGCGGTCAGCACCACATTGCATGTAACCGTCGGATATCGTCTCCAGTCCAGCGGACAACCGCAGAAGCGTCGATTTCCCGCAACCCGAGGGTCCGACGACAGAGACGAACTCTCCCTCGCGCACTTCGAGGTTCACATCGTGGAGGGCGTGGGTCCCATCGGGGAAGCGGAGGTCGACGTGCTCAAAGCCAACCACCGGATGCCCGGTGGTCACTGAGTCCGATGGTGGTGATGTCGATGTCATGGTGTCCTTCACGATCAACGGATGTTCGATTCTTGTAACAGATCTGCCGAGATAGATTGGTAGTCAGTCGAATACCGACCAGGTGCTCGACTTTGTTCGGGAGATGATCCGGCCGTCGACAATGACGACACGAGCATCGGGTGTTGTGGCCATGGCCTCGATCTGGTCGGCACCCCGCACCGCCATGAAGTCTGCGAGTGCTCCCACGACCGGGCCCGCCTCGGCCAAGCCCAACACCGAGCGCGCCGATGATGTCACGAGATCAATTGCTGTTGCGGGTATTTGATGGCCAGCAGTGACAAGCAGTGAGGCTGTCTCGAGCGCATCACCACTTCCCATCGGATTGAACGGATCTCGTATGTTGTCGGCGCCGGCGGCAACCCTTACACCTCCATCCGCGAGCGCAGAGAGGGGCGCGATTCCACGCGGCGCCCCGCGACCGTCGTCTGCGCGGCCCTGAAGATAGAGGTTGGTGATCGGCAGTGCGACGACCGAGATTCCGGAGTTTCGCAGCGCGTCAATCGATGTCGACAGCTCCTGCCGATCCATCGTCGAGAGTCGGCAACAGTGTCCGGCGGTACGCACAACGTCGGCCGGCCAGTGCGCCACGAGTTCGGCATACGTGCCAATCGTTGTGTGATCGCCCGCAAGAAACTCGTCGGTGTGCAGATCGACGCCCACACAGCGTGTTTCGGCGATGTGGATGAGGCGGGCGACTTCTGCCACTGGATCGTCGGCGATGTGTGGCGCACCTCCGACTAGATCGGCGCCGACGTCAAGTGCACCGTGGATCACGTCGTCGGGCGTTCCCGGCGGCGCAAGCAGTGCGATCTGAATCGTCATGAAGGGCCGGAGTTCATGCCGAACGCGATCTATCGCACGGATGGCGCGATAGGGATCGTCATCGGCAAGCACGTCGACATGCGTCCGGACGGCTGTGGTTCCTCGTTCCAGCATCGTGGTGGCGGCTCGATGGGCACGCCGATAGAACGACTCCTCGTCGAACCTCTCGGCACCCGCTCGCCAACAGTCGATGGCGGCGCCGAGGTCTCCGACCTGCGGATTCAGTACGTTCCATGACAACGCCTTGTCCAGGTGAGCATGCGGGTCGGCCGCCGGGGGCAGCAGCACGTGATCGTCGAGAACCAGGTGACCGTCGACTTCGCCGATCGAGCCTCCGGGCGCGATGTTCTTGACCCGCGCCCTGCCGTCGACGCCACGATCCAACAACACGTCAATCATCTCGCCAGTGCGCGAGCGTGCGGTGATCAGCCGAAGCGTCGGCAAATCAGAAGCTGGCATGTGGTTCTCCGAAGGTGTCGGCTGCGATATCGAGTAATGCAGACCAAGGCTGTAGCGGTCCCGCCTGGCTGGGCGACGGGGATTGTTGATGTGGTCAACATCGATCAAATTACGGTCGTCCTATTGCCGACTTGTTACGCCCAAGCGATGGATGTGTGACAAGTGTGGAGGTGAGACGCTACGGGTCGACCGAATGCAGGACCAGGGTGTCGACACACCTCTCCGTAAGGGGCGCAGAGGAATTGGTGTCCCGGCTATCGTGATCATCAACGTCAATTCCGTGCGTTGTACGCAACTGACCATGGTCAGTGCCATTGCGACAGGCGGTGACGACCGAGACAAGACGACCGAGACAACAGGAGTGGTCCAGTGGCTCTCGCCAACCCCGATCCCGCACAGGAGGCCCTGGGTGCCGAGATCCGTAGAAGGAGAAGGGACAAGGGTGTCACGCTCGCGCAGCTTGCCGCCGAGGCGGACATCTCTCATCCATTCTTGTCCCAGCTCGAGCGAGGTTATGCCAGGCCATCGATGGTCACGCTCGAACGCATCGCATCAGCGCTGGGAACAACCCAGGTCAGCCTGATGCTCGCGGCCGCTCCCCCTCAAACGTCGGCACCGCAGGAGGTGACACTCCCTGCCGGCGCGGCACTTGTTCGCAACGAGGAGGGCACCGCGCTACCACGCACCGGAGGGAACGGCGAGGAGAGTTACACCCGACTGCTGGTGCGTGGGGACGCCGCCTTCTATCCGCAGGAAAACGTCATCCGGAGCACGGGGTTCGACCGGTACTACCAACATCACCAGGACGAGTGGGTGCACGTGATCGAAGGGAGTATCGAGGTCGACCTCGGCGAGAGCGAAACGATCGAATTGCGAGCGGGTGACAGCCTTTACTATGCTGGCAACATTCCTCACCGCTGGCGACTGAGTCACGGCCATATCGCTCGATTGATCGTCGTACAGGCCTCGGGGTAGGAATAGCGGTTCCTTGGCTGGGAACCCGACGGAGACCTTCCATTGAGGAGTTCTCATGTCAACCGATTCACAACCTGAAAATGGCAGTAGCGCAACATCTTCCGACGACAACCACCGCGAGAGCAGTGATGTTTTGTCCGCTGGCCCCGGCGGACTCATCGATGTGCGAATCATCGAACGTCGTCAACTGACCGATCGCGTCGACGAGTTCACGTTTGCCCCCATCCAGTCGAATTCACTCCCCCACTGGTCGCCCGGTTCACACATCGACGTCCACACTCCCGCAGGCGTAGTCCGCCAGTACTCTCTCACTTCTGACCCCGATGACCACGGCCACTATCGCATCGCGGTCGCCAAGTGCGAGGACGGACGCGGCGGTTCGCTATCTCTCCACCACGGGTCGCATGAAGCTTCTGTACTTCGAATCAGTCCGCCACGCAACCACTTTGCACTTACGCGTGCGCTCAAGTATGTGTTTGTTGCCGGCGGAATAGGCATTACTCCACTGATCTCGCTGGTGGCCGAAGCCGAAAGCAAAGGTCGCCCATGGAGTCTCCTTTACACAGGTGCCGACCAAGCTCACATGGCATATGCAACAGAGCTTTGCGAGCGATACGGCGACCGAGTCGTCATCCACTCGTCGTCGAACGAGGGACGTGTGACTCTGTTCGACCAGCTCGCGGGCCTCCCACCCGGCACCGCTGTGTACACCTGCGGACCTGAGTCGCTGATCGCCGACGCCACAGCTGCCTGCGCGGACCAACACGCCGTCGATGTGTTCTATGAGCGTTTCGCCGCAACCGACAATGCGGCAGCACAGGACTCACCCTTCGAGGTCTCCCTGGCATTGTCTGGCAGGACGGTCGAGGTACCGATTGGCCGGTCCATTTTGGATGTGTTCGACGACGAGGGGATCGTGACGGTGTCGTCGTGTCGCGAAGGTGTGTGCGGAACCTGTGAGGCTGAGGTCGTCAGCGGTGAGGTCGAGCATCGCGATTCGGTGCTGACATCTGAGGAACGCGCCGAGAACGAAACAATGATGCTTTGTGTATCCCGTTGCACCAGCGGACGTTTGGTTCTTGATCTATGAGCAGCACGCGACTGCAGAACGCCCTGGCTGTCGTCGGCGCGTGCGCCGAAACGGCCGATGCCGTAGTGGTCGACGATGGACTCATCGTCGAGAACCACACGGCACTCGCCGGTGAGCCCGAAGTCGTCGACTGCACCGACTGCGTCGTCACTCCAGGTCTGGTCAATGCACACCATCACCTACTGCAAAGTGCCTTTCGAACATTGCCCGGCAGCAGATTCCAGCCGATGCACGAATGGTTGCGGATCATGGGCGCCGCGTACCGCGGGCTTCGAGTCGATCCAGACCTGGCCGGTGCAGCAGCAGCGGTCGGGCTCGCGGAGTCGGTGTTGGCGGGCGTCACAACCATCGCCGACCATCACCTGACCTGGCCTGCGGACATTGATTCGGTCGAGTTGGCAGGCGCGACGATCGCGGCGGCCCACGATCTCGGTGCACGACTCGTCTTTGTCCGCGGTACCGCGCGCGACGATCCCTGGGCCGCAGCCGATTCCGTGCGAGCGATTCACGCCGCTTACCTGGGTTCGACGTCGGGTGGCATCAGCGACGACGGAATGCTTCAACTGGCCACCGGCCCGTCGGGCGTGCATGCCGACTCGAAGGAGACTTTTCACGAACTGGGCCGCGCGGCAACGGAATTGGGGCTACGGAGACGCACTCAGGCAAATGAGCAGATCGACGTCGCCATTGCGTGCGAGCGCTACGGCGCTCGCCCTCTGAGGCTTCTCGAGGATTGGGGCTGGCTCGATACCGATGTCACGGTCGCTCACCTCTGTGATGTCACTGACGACGAAGTGCTTCGACTCGCGGAGGCCGGAGTACACGCGACTCATGCACCGGGGTGCGACATTCCCATGGGCTGGGGCATCGCGCCCGTCGCGGACCTACTCGAGGCCGGGATCGTCGTCGGCCTCGGGACAAGCGGAGGCGGCAGCAACGACGGTGGACATCTGCTGGCCGACGCGCGGCTCGCGATGCAGGCTTCGGGACTGACGGGTCGGCCTCTCTCCGCGCGCACCCTCGTCGAGGCGGCAACGCGCGGATCCGCTGCGGGACTGGGTCGCAGCGAGCTCGGCCGATTGGAGGTAGGTGCGGCAGCCGACCTCTGCGTATGGGATTGCGGAGACGTTTCCGATGCCGGTGTCGGCGACCCCATAGATGGTCTGCTGTGGGCGTCGCCGGGCAGAAAGCCGCGGGACGTGATGATCGCGGGACGCTGGGTGGTGCGCGACTATCACTTGGTGTCCCAGGACTCGCGCGCAATCGCCTGGCGGCTACGGACACTCGTGGAGCAGCGCGCGGCGGCGTCCGGATAGACGCGCCGTTCGCGGCACGAGACGCCCAATCGGCGGCGTGGAGCGTACAGTCGACGGTCTCGAGCGCCCAGTCGGCAGTCTCGAGCGCCCAGTCGGCGGCGTGTAGCGCCCGGCCGGTAGCTCAGGCGGGTTCGACGGCCGCGAGGCGCACGAAGTCGCCGACGTCGAGCCTCTCGCCGCGGATCTGGGGGTCGATGCCCGCTGCCCGAAGTCGGCGTTCGGCCTCGACGGGCGAGCCCGCCCAGGTGGTCAGCGCCGAGCGCATCGTCTTGCGGCGCTGCGCGAAGGCGGCGTCGATGACAGCGAAAACCTGTGCGCGGGTGACTGATTCGTCGACGAATGGGTCGGTGCGGGTGATGCGGACGAGACCCGACTCGACCTTGGGTTCCGGCCAGAAGACGTTGCGCCCCACGGCACCTGCGCGGGCAACGTCGCCGAAGTACCGCGCTTTGACGCTCGGCACACCGTAGACGCGGGAGCCGGGGCCTGCCGCGAGTCGATCAGCCACCTCGGCCTGCACCATGACGAGAGCCGTTGCGATCGTGGGGAATTGGGTCATCAGGTGCAGCAGGACGGGCACCGCCACGTTGTAGGGCAGGTTCGCGACGAGCGCGGTCGGGGTCACCGGCAGATCGTCGGCGGTCACGGCCAGTGCGTCGGCGGTGACGACATCGAGTGCGTCGGCCCGTTGCGGCGCGAACTCGTCGACGGTGTGCGGCAGCCGCGCAGCGAGCTTCGGGTCGATCTCGACCGCGACGACCCGGCCCGCCGTGCCCAACAGTGCCAGCGTCAGCGAACCCAGTCCGGGGCCGACCTCGAGGACGGTGTCGTCAGGGCCGACTCCGGACGCCGCGACGATGCGTCGAACGGTGTTGGCGTCGTGGACGAAGTTCTGTCCGAGCGTCTTGGTCGGACGAACGTCGAGCTCGGCGGCGAGGCGTCGGATCTGTGCCGGGCCCAGCAGCCGCGGAGCGGTCGAATCCGCGTCGTCTGTCAGCGCAGACCCAGACTCGACGAGCAGGCAGGCCACGCGCCCCAGCCCTGAGCTGCGAGGGTCTTCTGCGCGACCGCGATCTGCTCCTCGCGCGAGGCGAGGTCGGGACGCGCGGCATACTCCTGGCCACCCCAGCGGTCCCAGGTGTTCTGGTCGAACTGGATGCCGCCGTAGAAGCCGTTGCCGTTGTTGATGGCCCAGTTTCCGGTGGACTCGCACTGCGCGAGGCGGTCCCAGACCGAACCCGACGGCACGTCGGGCGCGCCCTCCTTGGTCCCGATCTTGACGGTGGCGGCAACCGGGGCGGCGATCTGGTTGGCGGAGAGCTTGTCGCGCTTGACGACCTTGCCGTTGACGATCGTGACGTTGTAGGTGACGTTTGCGCGTCCCGGCTTACCCGCGTTCACGACGACCTTCTTGTTACGGATGAGGGTCGGATCGTCCTGCTTGTTCTCCGGTGGTGCGACGTCTTCGAGCACGGTGTCCTGCTCGGTCCGGATGCGGGTGACGTCGATGACCATGTTCGGCGTGACCTTGGTGTCTGCGGCAGGCGTGACCTTGTCCTCGTCGGACAGGGGCTTGCCGGTCGCGGTGAGCGCGTCGGCGACAGTTGCCGCGGGCACGGTGGTGTTGAACCGCACACCGCCGTCGACAACCGTGATCTGCTTGGGCAGGGTGACGTCGACGACGGCACCGCTGACCGGGATCGCTCCGCCTGCCGAGAAGTTGGTCTCGTCGTCGCCGTGCGCGAGTCCCTTCTCTGCGAGAAGTTCGTCGACCTTGACCGCAGTGGTCTTGACCTGCTCCTTGCGACCCTCGACGTCGATGACGACGGTCTTGAGGCGCTTCATGGTGATGGTCGAGCCGTCGCCGAAGCCTGCGTCGGGTCCCGGGCTGACCTGGTCGCCGTCGGCCGGGGTGTACCCCTGCGAGCGCAGCACCGAATCGACTGACATCGCCATGGTCGAGACCTTCATGGTGTGACCGTCGACGTCGAGCGTGACGTTCTTGTGCATCGCGACACCCGCGACGCCACCGGCGGCGAGGGTGGCGAGCACGGCACCAACGGCCACGCGAGCGCGCATCGATTCTGAGTTGTGAATTCTCGCAAGTACAGACAAGGTCCAAGCATCCTGATCGGCGACAGAGTCAACCCACGTCAGGCGTCTCAGGAGTAAGTCACCGAGGCCCTACGGCCCCGAGGTCACTATCAAACAGAGACCGAATCATCCGTTCAATCGACGCCCACCATCACGCGGGATCACAATACGATAACGAGACGGGGCGATTACCGCAAAGGTAGCTGGTAGGCGCGTCGCGCGTTGTCGCCGAGCGTCCTGGCCAAGGATTCGGCATCGACTCCACGCGTCGATGCCAACGACCTGGCCGTGTACGGCAGACAGTATGGTTGATTAGGTTGTCCCCGATAGGGATCCGGCGTCAGGAACGGAGCGTCGGTTTCGACGAGCAGCAACTCATCCGGCACGACGCGTGCGGCATCTCGCAGCGACGCGGCGTTGGCGAAGCTCACTGTGCCCGCGAAACTGAGGTAGTAACCGCGTTCGACGCATTCGCGTGCAACGTTTTGGTCACCGGAGAAGCAATGCATGATCACGGTGTCGGGAGCGCCCTCATCAGCCAGAATGTCCAGCACATCGCGGTCGGCTTCGCGGTTGTGGATCATCAACGGCTTGCCGATGCTCTTCGCGAGCCTGATGTGCCAGCGGAAGGCTTCGTGCTGAATCTCGGGCGTCGCGCAGTCGTCGGACCGGGCGGGCCAATAGTAATCGAGACCGGTCTCGCCGACGGCCACCACCCTCGGATGCTGCGCCATCTGCTCCAGCTCGCGCGAGGTGGCGTCGTCGAGGTCGCCCGCGTTCATCGGGTGCAGCGCGACCGCCGCGTAGACCCGGTCGTCCCAGTCCGCCGCCGAAACCGCCCACCGCGCGTCGACCATGTCGTCGGCAACTGTGACAACCATCTCAACGCCGACACTCTCGGCATGGTCGACGATCGCCCGAACGGTCTCGGGCGAACGACCACCGCACGCGGCGAGATGCGTGTGCGCGTCGATGAGCCCGTAGAGCGGCGTCGGGTCCGGCGGCGGCTCGCGGCGTCGACGCTTCTTCGCGGCCTTGGCGCTCTCTGTCGCCGATGGTTCCGCCGACTGCGAACCGGCCGAGCTCTGTGCACCCTCCGTCATGGACTCGACTCTAGAAGGTGACGCAGGCGCCCCCCATCAGAGATCAGAGATCGGAGATCAGGCGATCAGAGATCGACGGTCCCGCTGATGACCGTGGTCGACTGCCCGCCGACCCAGATGTGCTCGCCGTCGTCGTCGATGTGGACTCGTCCTGATCGCTGCACGGCGGTGCCCTGCGAGGCCACGTAGCTCGCTCCGACGCGGCCGTTCGACCGAAGCCACACCGCGATGCCTGCATTGAGGCTGCCGGTGACGGGATCTTCTCCGACGGCCTCGCCGCCCGCGAGTCCGCGAACCTCGAATTCGACGTCGGGGTCGTCGGGGTGTCCGGACTCGTAGCGGCCGAGGAGGCCGACGTCGTACGCGCCCAGCGCCGCGAGGTCGGGTCGCGCCGAGAGCACCCGCTGCGCGGAGTCGAGTTCCAGCACGAACCACGGCGGGCCGTTGTCGATCCATTCTGCGGCGCGGACGTGCTGACGTGAGAGCCCGAGCGCGGGCAGCACCTCGTCGACGAGGGCGTCGTCGACCGGACCCGATCGGCGCAGCGGGGGCGCCGCGAAGGCGAGTCGATCGCCGTCACGACGGATCGTCACCAGTCCGACGCCGCACTCCTGGACGACGTTCGCCCCGCGCGGCGATCCGCCCGCGGCGAGCCACGCGTGCGCCGAACCCAGCGTCGGGTGCCCCGCGAAGGGGAGTTCGCCGCCGGGAGTGAAGATGCGCAGTCGGTAGTCGGCGCCGGGGTCGGTCGCGGACTGGATGAACGTCGTCTCGGAAAGGTTAGTCCAGCGAGCGAACGCCGCCATCTCGTCGTCGGAGATCCCGTCGCCGTCGATCACGACAGCAACGGGGTTGCCGCGCAATGGTTTTGAACTGAATACGTCGACCTGGGCAAAACGTCGGGACTGCTGCGCTGATGACATGTCCCCATGCTTGCCGCCGCGACCGAGGGTTGTCCAGCGATTTGCGACGACGGACGTCTGACCTTCGAGCGCAGGTCCGACGCGCCGCCGAGCGCCTGGACGCGACGTGTGGTCTGCTCGCATACCGCGCCGTGGACTGCCCAGGCGGGTAGCGTGTCGGACGTGTTGGGTTTGCCAGAACAGATCTCGGTCGCCCTATTCGACCTCGACGGTGTTCTCACGAGTACCGCCGTCCTACATCGCGTTGCGTGGAAAGCCGCCTTCGACGACTTCCTGCGTGACCGCGACGGCGACGACTTCGTGCCGTTCACCGAACAGGACTACCTCGACTACGTCGACGGTCGTCCACGCGAAGACGGTGTGCGCGCGTTCTTGTCGTCGCGTGGCATCGACGATGTCGACGACGCGACGACCGAGCGCATCGGGTCGGAGAAGAACGAGATGTTCCTGGCCAAGCTCGCCAGCGACGGCGTGAATCCGTATCCCGGGTCGGTGCGTTACCTGCAGGCTGCCCAGGATGCCGGACTACGCGTAGCAGTGGTGACATCGTCGAAGAACGGAGAAGCCGTCCTCGACGCTGCCGGGCTGTCGAAGTACGTGGAAGTGCGGGTGGACGGACAAGAAACGGCCGCACGTGGACTGCGCGGGAAACCCGCGCCCGACTCGTTTCTCTTGGGGGCAGAATTGATGGGCGTCGAACCGACGGCGGCAGCCGTCTTCGAGGACGCGATCTCCGGTGTGCAGGCAGGTGTGGCCGGCCATTTCGGCTACGTCGTCGGCATCGATCGGGTGGGCGGTAGTCAGGCGGAGGCCATGCGTACCGCGGGCGCCGACGTTGTCGTCAACGATCTCGACGAGTTGATCCCCGCATGAGCCGCACCGTAGAGCAGAGCACCGGTTTCGACATCGATCCGTGGCAGTTGCACTGGCGCGGAGTCGATCTCGACATGCTGGGCCGAAAGGAAACGTTGTTCGCACTCTCGAATGGTCACATCGGCCTCCGCGGAAGCTTCGAGGAGGGCGAGCCGGTCGATCATCCCGGCACCTACCTCAACGGCTTCTACGAGCTGCGTGATCTGCCGTACGCCGAAAGTGGTTACGGCTATCCGGAGTCGGGCCAGACCGTGGTGAATGTGACCGACGGCAAGATCATCCGGCTCCTCGTCGAGGACGAGCCGATGGACCTTCGATACGGCCGCACCGAAGAGCATTCGCAGACACTCGACTTCCGCACGGGCACGTTGCGCCGCAACACACTCTGGACCTCTCCCACCGGCCGCACCGTACGCATCAAGTCCGAGCGACTGGTCTCGTTCACCACACGCACCATCGCGGCGATCCACTACGAGGTGGAGCCCGTCGGCGAGGACATGAAGATCGTCCTGCAGTCCGACCTGCTCGCCAACGAGCCCGTCCCCGTACCCGGCAACGATCCCCGACTCGCGGCGGCGCTGGAGTCACCATTGGTCTCCGACCTCGCAACCTGCCGCAATTACTGGGGCATCCTGGTGCACCACACCAAACAGTCCGGGCTGCACATGGCAGCCGGTATGGACCACCAGATCGACTTCCCCGGCGCCGCTGACAGTTTCATCCGTGCCGACGAAGACCTCGCACGACTGACCATCGCAGCGAACGTCCCGCAGGGCACGTCGCTGAAGATGACCAAGTACATCGGATACGGCTGGTCGGCGCGACGATCGGTGCCCGCACTACGCGCGCAGGTCGACGCGGCGCTCGCCATGGCGATGGAAACGGGCTGGGAATCGCTGAAAGCCATGCAGATCGCCTACATGGACGATTTCTGGCGCGACGCCGACATCGAGCTCGATGGCGATCCCGAGGTGCAGCAGGCGGTGCGCTTTGCGCTCTTCCACGTGCTTCAGGCGGGTGCGCGCGGGCAGTCCCGAGCCATCCCCGCCAAGGGACTCACCGGGCCCGGTTACGACGGTCACACCTTCTGGGACACCGAGAGTTTCATCCTGCCCATGCTCACCTACACCGTCCCCGCTGCTGCCGGTGAGGAGTTGCGGTGGCGCCATTCGACGATGGACAAGGCAAAGGCGCGTGCCGCCGAGCTCGGCCAGCGCGGCGCCATGTTCCCGTGGCGCTCCATCAACGGCGAAGAGTGTTCGGGCTACTGGCCGGCGGGAACCGCGGGCGTGCACGTCAACGCCGACATCGCGAACGCGACCGCGCGCTACATGCGCGCCACCGAGGACGAACAGTTCGAAACCGAGTGCGGCGTCGAACTTCTCGTCGAGATCGCGCGTCTGTTCGCCGGGCTAGGACACCACGACGTCAACGGGCGATTCCGGCTCGACGGCGTCACCGGCCCGGACGAGTACACCGCGGTCGTCAACAACAACGTGTTCACCAACCTCGCTGCGCAACTCGCACTCCGCGACGGCGTCGCCTGGGTGCATCGCCGACCCGACCTCGCACAGAAGTACGGTGTGACGAATGCCGAAGCGGCACACTGGGAATCGTGTGCCGATGACATGACCATCCCGTTCGACGACGCACTGGGCGTGCACCAGCAGTGCGAGGCGTTCACCTTGCTCGGAGCATGGGACTTCGCGGCGTCGGTCGGCAAGTACCCACTGCTGCTGAACTACCCGTACTACGACCTGTACCGCAAACAGGTGGTCAAGCAGGCCGACCTCGTGTTCGCGATGTACATGTTCGGTCGCGCATTCACCGAGGAACAGAAGCTTCGCAACTTCGACTACTACTATCCGCTCACCGTTCGCGACTCGTCGTTGTCGGCGTGCTGCGAGGCCGTCACGGCGGCCGAGGTGGGCTACCTGGATCTCAGCTACGACCTGCTCGCCGAATCCGTGTTCACCGACCTGCACGACCTGCACAGCAACGTCAGCAGTGGTCTGCACATCGCCGCGCTAGCGGGCGCGTGGATGGACTGCGTGGCCGGGTTCGGCGGTATGCGTGACTTCGGCGGCCACATCACGTTTGCGCCGAGGCTCCCACCGCGGCTGACGTACATGTCTTTCCGTATGACGGTGCGGGATTCGAAGATCGTCGTCGCCGTCGACAAGAAGACGGCCACGTACCGTCTGATCTCGGGGCCGAAGATCGACCTCGCGCACCACGGCGAGAAGTTCACGTTGACCGAGGAACACCCGGTGACACGAGACATCTCGGAGATCGAGCACCGCGAACCACCGAAGGCACCGGTGGGCTGCGAGCCGTATCACCGCGACTGACGCGCCTCGGCCGCGAAGGCGGCCGAGGCCTCAGTGCGTCGGCTTGGCCTGCGGGTCGGGCTTGTTGTTGCGCGCGATGCGCGTACGGAGA
>NZ_LZMI01000029.1:0-575 GCF_001665475.1 Gordonia sp. 852002-51296_SCH5728562-b
TCGCGCAGGGCTTCTGAGATGAACTCAGGGCCGTTGTCCATGCGCAGCACCATGGGCGGGCCACCCCAGATCGCGAAAGTCTTCTCCAACTCCTCGATCAGCCGTTCGGCGGTGATCGAGCGGTCCACGATGTTCAGCAGCGATAGCCGGGTGTGCTCGTCCACCATCGACGCGATCTTTATCGTCTTACCGTCGACAGAGGAATCGAACTGAAAGTCCAACGCCCACACCACTTTCGGTGCGTCCGCGACCACGACCGGCACCGACGATTGGCCGACCCGTTTGCGCCGCGGAGCACGCCGCACTTGCAGGCCCTCCTCCTTCCACAACCGATGCACTTTCTTCTTGTTGATCTCGATGCCGTCGTCGAAGCGCAGGTGCGCCCACGCGCGCCGGAACCCGTGCCGGGGGTTCTTGCGGGCATACGTGCGTAGCTGCTCGCGCAGTGCGGCGTCCGGATCGGCCGGGGTGTGTGCGTGCGGCAGCCGTCGATAGGCGGAACGGGAAAGCCCAACTACCCTGCACGCCATACGTTCTGACATGTTCTTGACGTCTTTGAGCATGTCGATGGCGGC
>NZ_LZMI01000030.1:0-7249 GCF_001665475.1 Gordonia sp. 852002-51296_SCH5728562-b
CCCCGCGGCGTCGACTCCCGGCTGCACCAAGCAGGCGTGCGACTTTCGCGACAACCTCGCCGAACTGGACGGACAGGGCATCGCCGTCGTCGGCATCTCCCCTGACAAGCAGGAGAAGCTGGCAAAGTTCGCCGACGCCGAGGGCCTGACGTTCCCACTCCTGTCCGATCCGGATAAGTCGGTCATGACCGCGTGGGGCGCTTTCGGCGAGAAGAAGCTGTACGGCAAAACCGTGACGGGTGTGATCAGGTCGACGTTCCTCGTCGACCACGGGGCCATCGCGCTCGCGCAGTACAACGTGCGTGCCACCGGGCACGTTGCCAAGCTCAGGCGCGACCTGTCGGTGTGACCCACAGACGTTGATCGAACCGAGCTGACCGAACCGATGAGTACCGAACCCCTGGTGCCGCGCAAACGCCCGACGCAGGAGCGCAGCAAACGAAAGTTCTCCGCGATGCTGGCGACGGCGCGGGACCTGCTGACCGAAGTGGGTTTCGAGTCGCTCACCTGCGAGGAGATCGCCGTTCGCGCCGGAGTGCCCATCGGAACCCTCTATCAGTACTTCGCCAACAAGTACGTCATCGTCTGCGAACTCGATCGACAGGACACGGTCGGCGTACGCGAGGAGCTCGCCGCCTTCGCGTCGGAGGTGCCGTCGCTCGAATGGCCGAACCTGCTCGAGAAGTTCCTCGACCATCTGGCGACCCTCTGGCGCGACGATCCGTCGCGGCGCGCGGTCTGGCTCGCGGTCCAGTCGACTCCCGCAACCCGCGCGACGGCATCACTCAACGAACGCGTTCTCGCCGAACAGGTGGCCCGCATCCTTGCTCCGCTGACCCCCTCGCAGGGAGATCGTCGGGAGATGATGGCGCAGGTGCTGGTCCACACCGCGTACTCACTGTTGAGTTTCTCGGTGCAGGACGGCCACGACCACGCCGCGACGGTCGACGAACTCAAGCGCATGCTCGCGGGATATCTCCTGCTCGAGGAGTCGACCGGCAGCTGAATCCGTTGCACGACAGACGGATTGCGCACCCTCCGGTCAGCTCCCCTCCAGGATCGCCACTGCGGCAGCCGTGTTCCCGTCGTGCGTGAGCGAAATGTGTACGGTCGTGTCACGAAGGTGTTCGGCGATCTCTCCCGACAACCTGATCGCCGGACGGCCCCAGGTGTCGGTGACGACTTCGATATCACTGTGCCGGATCAGCGGCAGCAGCGGCGAGCGCGAGAATCGGCTCACCGACCACGCCTTGACCACGGCCTCCTTCGCCGCCCACCGTGCCGCGAGGTGACGGGCGTCTTCGCCCGTACCCGTTGCCGCGTCACGCCGCTCGCCCACCGTGAACCTCTCGACGAAGTTCGTGCCGACCTGTTCGAGTTGGTCTCCGAACTCCGGGATCGACACGACGTCGATCCCCACCCCGAGTACGGCCATCGCGTCAGCGTCCATCGGCCGCGGCGCCGTATGCACCATCGGTCGTCAGCCGCGCACCCGGATCGAGCAGCAGTCCGGCTTCGGCATCATGCTCGTCGAGTGTGCTGTCGAAACGACGACCCGACGGCCGTCGGTACGCAGGCTCGCCGCCGCACATCGCGACCAGCCGCCGCTGTGCGCCATCACGTTCGCGGCGTGCCGCCCGATCGCGATAGCTCTGCGCCTGATCCGAATCCAGAGTTGCGACAAAGGCTTCCGGATGAACTATGGCGATCAGACCCGACACGTGGCCGAAGCCGAGGCTGGTGAGCAGACCCGCCTTGAGCGGGAATCGATCACCGAGCGCGAGCGGCTCACGCGCCCACACGAGGTGGGGGTAGTCGCGCATCTGCTCATCGACACAGTCGAGACTGCGGTTGGGTGGGATCACTCCGTCGCGCAGCACCTGGCAGAGCCCGATGAGCTGGAATGCCGCAGCGCCACCCTTGGCGTGGCCGGTGAGCGACTTCTGCGACACGACGAACAGGGGCGCGCCGGGCGTCCTGCCGATCGCGTCGGCGAGTCGTTCGTGGAGCTCGGACTCGTTGGGATCGTTTGCACGCGTTGAGGTGTCGTGCTTGGACACCACCGCGACGTCGTCGGCGCTCACGCCGAGCGCACCCAACGCATCGGCCAACGGTGACGCGAGCGCCCCACGTGCGGCGCCCAGTGCTCCGAGTCCCGGTGCGGGAATCGAGGTGTGAACACCGTCGCCGAAGCTCTGCGCCCATGCTACGACGCCGAGAACCGGCAATCCGAGCTGTGCCGCGACGTCGCCACGAGCGAGCAGAATGGTTCCGCCACCGGCAGATTCGACGAATCCACCACGTCGCCGATCGTTGGCACGCGAGTACCGGCGCTCATCGATTCCCCGTGCAGCCATCTTCGCCGACTCCGCGGTCGCCGACATGTCACCAAATCCGACGATGCCTTCGATACCGAGATCGTCGAATCCGCCCGCCACCGCGAACATCGCCTTGCCGAGACGGATCTTGTCGACGCCCTCCTCGACCGACACAGCGGCCGTCGCACACGCAGCGACAGGGTGGATCATCGCACCGTAGCTGCCCACGTACGACTGAACGACGTGTGCGGCAACGATGTTCGGCAACGCCTCCTGCAGGATGTCGTTGGCTTTCGCCTCACCGAGCAGCGTGTTGACGTACAGCTCACGCATCGACGTCATGCCGCCCATGCCGGTTCCCTGAGTGTTGGCGACGAGTCCCGGATGTACCCACCGCATCAGTTCCGACGGCGTGAAGCCCGATGACAGGAAGGCGTCGACGGTCGCGACGAGATTCCACAGCGCGACACGGTCGATGGATTCCACCATGTCGGGCGTGACACCCCAGCGAGTCGGGTCGAACCCGGTCGGAATCTGGCCTCCGACGGTCCGGCTCAGCTCGAACTTGCGGGGCACGCGGATCTCGGTGCCGGCCAGGCGCGTGACCCGCCAATCTCCGGTGTCGGAGATCGGAGCGATCCTGGTCTTGTCCGGATCGGCGGCAGCGAATGCCCTGGCCTGCTCTTCGGAGCTGACGGTAAAGCTCAGATCCTCGTCGAGGAAGATCGAGGTGAGCAGCGGCGAGGTGTTGTCGACCATCGCACCGTCGTCGGCGTAGCGTCGAATACCGCAGCGCTCGACGACCGCGTCGTGGTAACGCTCGGCGATGTCGGCCTCGTCGACCGGATCGCCACTCTCGGTGTCATACCAGCCCGGCTTCGGTGCATCGTCCCAGACGATCAGACCGGTGTTCCAGGCAAGCTCCAACACGCCTGCCGCGCTGAGTTTTTCGTCGACCTCCATCTCGAACCGGGTGCGCGACGAACCGTAGGGTCCGAGCTCTCCGGCGCCGACGATGACGACGAGGTCCTCGGGACGCGCATCGATCGACGGCCACGCGGGCGTCATCGATGCCGCGGCGCGGGCCGGCGCGGGCAGCGCAGCGACCGTCGCCTCGTCGAGTTCCTCCGTCTCGACCTCGCTCGCGTCATCCTGTTCGGTGGCAAGTGATTTGAGGTCGATAGACGGATCGAGGCCGCCGGTGAAGTCGGCGAGAATCGCCTGATCCCGCGCGGCGACGCGCTGCGCGGGAGTGCACAGTTCGAGGAGCTGTGCCGCCATCTCGTCTGTGCTCCACGTTCGCACGCCCGCGGCCTCCACGGCCGCGACCATGCCGTCGTTGTGACCCATCAGCCCGGTGCCGCGCACCCAGCCGATGAGCGCGTGCGCGAGAGTCGTTCGCGCACCCCATGATTCCTCAGCTCCCCAGCGGGTGACGAGCGCATCGAGTGCGGCCTTGGACTCGCCATAGGCCCCGTCCCCACCGAACATGCCGCGATTGGGCGATCCGGGGAGCACGACGTGCAGTCGAGCCGCGATGTCATGATCGGCGCCGATCTCACACAGCCCTGCGATGAGCCGCTCCACCGACCAGAGCAGGACCTTCATCTCGAGCTCTGCGCGCGCTCCGGCGTCGGTGAGATCACCGGCGACACGAGGTGCCGCGAACGGGAACAGCAGCGTCGGCTTCATCGTCGGCTTGAGGACAGCCGTTGTGCCGCCGATGTTCTCGGTCTGTTCGCTGCCAACCCATTCGACGAGATCGTCGACGTCGTTGTACGACGCCATGTTGGTCGGTGCGACCCACAGCGCGGCGTCGTGACGCGCGTTCTCGCGGTAGAGCTTCTTGTAGAAGGCGAGCTTTCCGGAGTCGAGCTTCGACGTCGTGGCGATCACCGTGGCTCCGCCCGCGAGCAGTCGGCCGATCACGCCTGCGGCGATCGACCCCTTGCCCGCGCCGGTCACCACTGCGACCTCGTCGGACCATTCACCCGAGTCCGGCGCCTGTGCTGCGGCGGCGATTGCGCCGAAGATCTGGGCGCGTGTCGCCTCGCCTGCGGCGAGAGCCTTGCCCTGCCACCACGTGGCATGTTGTGCGACAGTCTGTCCCGCACCCACGAAGGACTCGACGATCGTGTCGTGACGGTCGGCGAGATCGGCGTCGGAGGTCAGCCAGATCCGCACCAGATCCTCGCGACTCGTGGCCCACCGGTCGTCGACGAGGACGATCTTCTCGGCGTCGAACGCCGGCGCGACGGTGCGTGCCCAATCTGAGCCGAGTTCGGCACTGACCCGCTCGGCCAGCGCAGCGTCGACGTTCTCCGCGATCTCGGGCGCGGCGTCGTCCTCGGTGAGTCCGAGTTTGGCCAGCACCGTGTATGCGGCAGAGGCGAGCGCGCCGCTGCGTCCGGTCAGTTGCTCGGTGAACTCACCGAGTGCGGCCGCGTCGACCGTTGCGCCGCCGCCGGTGTCGGCCGCGGGCTTGGCGACCGCGATCCCGCGGGACGCACCCACCGCGGCCACCGCGCGGTCGACGAGAGCGTCGAGTGCGTCGGTGTTGGCGAGAGGTCCGTCGAGCAGATCGCCGAGGTCGCCGCCACGCACACTGGCTCCGTCGCGTGTGCCGAGAGCGAGCGCCACGGTGGCATGCAGCCCCCAGCCAGGACCTAGCTGCCACACACCGGTCACACGATCGGCGATGTAGGCCTGCCGCTTTCCGACGGGGCCGAGCACCTTGCGGATCTGATCGGACACGGCGTCGGTGAGGACCGCACCCAGAGGACGGTAGCCGCGCGCGAGGCTGTCGACCGTCGCGGCGAGCGCCACCATGTCGGCTTCCGCGGCACCGTCGATCGCGCCGAGTCCGAGTTCGGCACCGATATCGAGCAGGAGCTGGTTTCTCCGCGACGAGACGCCGTCACACAACGCCTCGATGGTGTCTGCCGAACCGATCTGCTCGGGGCGGATCTTGGTCCACAGCGCGACTACTGCACGAACCGCATCCGACGGCCCGAAGGAGACGTCGTCGGGCCGCGGAGCGCCCGCGGGCGCGCTCGGAGCCGCAGGCGCTGCTGCCGCGGGAGCGGGCGTGTTTGTCGCCGCATCTTGTGAAGCACCGGTGTCTTGCGCAGCCGCGTCGTCGGCGGGTTCGTCATCGAGCTCGGCACCCGCGTCCTTGGCGAGGATGACATCGGAATCGCGCTCGAGATTCACCACTTCGGTTGTCGCCGAACCGTAGTCGTCGAGCTTGAGGGTGTTGGTCGCCAGGCCTGCGAGCGTCGGCGCACCCTTGAGGCCGATCTCGACGAACCGTTGGATGCCGAGGCCACCGCGTTCGGCTGCACCGAAGAGGAGGTCCTGCGTCTCGATCCAGCGCACGGGACTCGCGAACTGCCACGCGAGCAGCTCGATGAGAACGATGCGCGCCAAACCAGCCGGGTCAGCCGCATGGGTGTCCCAGTCGGCGAGCACGGCGTCGAGCGGCTCGGACGGCACCAGCGCCGCGATCTCTTCGACGAACGCGCGGTCGAGTGTGAACAATCGCGGCATGAGATTCGGGATGTAGCGCCCGACGAGGATGTCGGGATCGATCCGTGCGGGCAGCAGTTCGTCGAGCTTGCCGCGGAACTCGGGCACACCGGCGCGCAGCACCGTCGAATGGAACGGGACGTCGATGCCGGGTACGAGGATGAACGATCGCTTGCCGCCGAATTCGGTTCGACGACGCTCGATCTCGTCTTCGAGATGTTCGAGACCGCGAACGGTACCCGCGATGGCGTATTGCGAGCCGAGAAGGTTGAGGTTGACGACCTCCAGGAACTCGCCGATCGACTCCCCGACCTCCGCGACGAACGACTCGACGTCGGCGTCGGCGAGGCCGAACTGACTCGGGCGAATGGCCGCCATGCGATAGTCGCTGCGCCCCAGTTCATCTCGCGGGACCAGATGGTGCATGGCCTCGCCGCGCTGGAACACCACCTCGAGGACGGCTTCGAGTGGGAGCACTCCCGCGCATGCCGCGAGGGCGTTGTACTCGCCGACCGAATGCCCACAGGTGATGGCACCGTCGACGAATCCGCCTGCTTCCTTGAGCTCAGCGATCTGCGCGACGCCGAGCGTCGCCATCGCGACCTGGGTGAACTGGGTCAGGTACAGCACACCGTCGGGGTGGTTGTAGGTGGTCCCGTTGGCGACGAGGGTTGTGGGGTTGTCGCGAACGACCGCGAGAATCGAGAACCCGAGAGCAGCACGTGTGTGCTTGTCCGCGCGGTCCCAGATGGCCCGGGCGGCTTTCGAGCGCGACCGGGCGTCGAGCCCCATGCCCTTGCTCTGGATGCCCTGGCCCGGGAAGGCGTAGACGGTGCGCGGAGCCGCAAGAAGTCCCGTGGCACTCATCACCAGGGTGTCGCCGACCTTGCAGGTCACCTCGACGACCTCGCGGCCGCGATCGAGACCGACGCGGTCGACGCGGACCGAGACCGCATCTCCGGTGCGGACCATCCCCAGGTAGCGAGCCGTCCACCCGACGATCGGGCGTGGCGACGGGGTGCGATTGCGTGAATCGGCCGCGGTGACGACGTGCTGAGCGGCCGCCGACAGCCACATGCCGTGCACGATCGGCTCGCCGAGTCCTGCGAGCTTCGCGGCACATGCGTCGGTGTGGATCGGATTGCGGTCACCCGAGACGGCAGCAAACGCACCCATGCGCGTCGGCGCGGTGATCGTCGCGGTACGCAGCGGCTTCCGGGTGGCCGACGCCTCGTCTGTGATCGCTCCCCCGGCGCGCTGCGGATCGTCGAGTTCGGCATCGCCGATCCGGCCTCGGATGGCGAAACGCTCTGTCATACGGGCGATCTCACCGTCCGGTCCCGACACCTCGACGGCGACGTCGATGACGCGTCCCACGGTCGTATCCCGGACGTCGCCCGCGC
>NZ_LZMI01000031.1:0-916 GCF_001665475.1 Gordonia sp. 852002-51296_SCH5728562-b
TGACGAGGCTCAAGAAAGTTCCCCAGGTGTGCTCACTGAAATTCCCCACCCGTGGGCGGTTTCTACTGTAGCGACCTTCTGGTGGGTGCGGTGGCGGTGCGCTGGCTGTGGGTGCGGGCGTGATGGTCACGAAGCCGGTAGGAGTCGCCGTCGAGTTTGAGCACGACGGAGCGATGCAGCAGCCGGTCGAGCATGGCTGCGGCGACGGTGGTGTCACCGAGCACTTCGCCCCATTCGGCGACGGACCTGTTGGTGGTGATGACGATGGATGTTTTCAAATATCGTTGCGCCACAACCTGAAACAAGGCTGAAGCGGCTTCGGCCGGCAATGGGAGGTAGCCGAGCTCGTCGATGACGAGCAAGGTGGGTCCGGCGAAGAATCGCATGCAGGTGGCCCAACGGCCTTCGATCGCGGCTTTGTGGCAGCGTGCGGCCAGGTCGGCGGCGGTGGTCACATAGGTGCGATAGCCGGCGTGGACCGCGGCGTTCGCAAGCCCGACCGCCAGATGCGTCTTGCCCGTACCCGGCGGGCCGATGAGCAGCACGTTCGTCGACGATTCGAGGTAGGCACACGTCCCGAGTTCGCGGATCAGCGCCCGGTCCACGCCGGGCGCGGCGTCGTAGTCGAAGCCGTCCAACGTGGCCGGGGTGGGCAGGCACGCGAACCGCAACCGCCCGGCAAGCCGTCGGGCTTCGGTGGCATCGACCTCGATGCCCAGCAGGTGCTCGAGAGTCTGGGTCATCGACCACTCGTGCTCGCTGGCGGCCGCCAAGACTTGGGGCAGGGCTTCGGCTGCGGCGTCGAGTTTGAGGACGGCGAGATGTCCGCGTAGTTGCTGGTAGACCGAGATCGCTGATTGTGACTGTGGCCCAACACTATTCGAAGAGTCCAGCCCAGCATTGTCGGTGTCGGTGT